>CAYFPB010000001.1:0-15968 GCA_964344895.1 uncultured Candidatus Peribacteria bacterium
CTATTTTCTTGTAGTTAAAAATTCCAGATACACAAAACTATTTATTTACCCAAAACTATTTATTTACCCAATTCCAGATACACAAAACTATTTATTTACCCACATTGAGAAACAAAAGATTTCTACTCAACTGATTTAGTTAGTTTTTCAGACTGACAAACAGCTTGTGATACAGCTAAGAAAACATTTACATGTAATAACTGAGAATATGTAGATTGATTAGACTATGCAGATACAACAACATACAAATATACTAGTTGTAGTATATGAGAACCATGAAATTGTGTAGCATGAACAATAACATGAACAAACACAAATTATAACTATACAGAAATACTACACCAAGCAACACAAACAGTAACATGAACAAAAACAATAGAAAACGGAGAACAAACATATGAAGCAACACTATTATGTTACAATGAAACAGTAACAGTAGATACAGAAACACTAACAAACCTAACATGTGGAATAGATTACTATACAACAGACAATAGTACATGTGAAACAGTATGAGCATGATACTATTCAGAAGACCAAAGTACAACAAGAGCAGAATGTACAAACTATCCAGACACACTATCAAGAGACTATACATACATAAGTAGCTGAAACTGAACAGACTCATGTTTAGCAACCTATGATGATTTATGTGGAATAGACCAATATGAAGCAAGTAACGGAGTATGTGAAGCAGTATGAAACTGATACTACTCAGCAGCCAATGATAATGATAGTACAGCCTGTACAAATCATCCAGATACGACAAGTAGAGATTATACATACAACAGTGATGGTAACTGAACTAACAGTTGTTGAGCAGATTATGATGCATTATGTTGAGTAGATTTATATGAAACAACTAATGGAACATGTAGTGCAGTATGAAACTGATATTATTCAACAAGTTGAAGTAATGATAGGACAGCCTGTACGAATCATCCAGATACGACAAGTAGAGATTATACATACAACAGTGATGGTAACTGAACTAACAGTTGTTGAGCAGATTATGATGCATTATGTTGAGTAGATTTATATGAAACAACTAATGGAACATGTAGTGCAGTATGAAACTGATATTATTCAACAAGTTGAAGTAATGATAGGACAGCCTGTACGAATCATCCAGATACGACAAGTAGAGATTATACATACAACAGTGATGGTAACTGAACTAACAGTTGTTGAGCAGATTATGATGCATTATGTTGAGTAGATTTATATGAAACAACTAATGGAACATGTAGTGCAGTATGAAACTGATATTATTCAGCAAGTTGAAATAATGATAGGACAGCCTGTACAAATCATCCAGATATGACAAGTAGAGATTATACATACAATAGTGATGGTAATTGAACTAACAGTTGTGATGCAACATATACCCAATTATGTGGAGTAGACTTATATGAAACAACAAATGGAACATGTGGTGCTGTATGAGCAGGATATTATTCAGTAAGCTGAGATAATAGTAGAACAGCATGTAGTAATTATCCCGATACATTAAGTAGAGACTATACATATAACAGTGATGGTAATGGAGCAAATAACTGTAATGCAGACTATGATCCATTATGTTGAGTAGATCTATATGAGACAAGTAACTGAGTATGTAGTGCAGTATGAGACTGATATTACTCAGCAAGTAATACAAATACAAGATCATCATGTAGTACAAAGATAACAAACAGTTATTATACAAGTGATTGAAACTGAACAAACTCATGTACATGGTCATGTAACTTAAACTATACATTGACTAATTGAGTATGTGAGGCAGACGGAAGAAGTTGTACAATAACAAACTGAACATGAACACAAGTATGGAACTGAAGTTCATGGTGAACATGTACAGTAACAACATGTAATACAGATTATTATAATCCAGGTAATAATACATGTAGTGTAGTATGAATATGATACTACTCAAGTAGTACAAGTACAAGTAGAACAGCCTGTACGAATCATCCAGATACAGCAAGTAGAGATTATACATATGATAGTGATGGTAACTGAACAAACAGTTGTCAAGCAGATTATGATCAATTATGTGGAGTAGATTTATATGAAACAGCAAATGGAACATGTAGTGCAGTAGGGACTGGAAAATATTCACCATCAAGTAATAATACAATATATAGTTGTAGTAATAAACCTAGTAATAGTTATTATACAAGTGATGGTAATGGTAGTAATAGTTGTGGTTGGAGTTGTGATAATGGGTACACAAAAGATTGAAACAGATGTAATTCAGCACCAACTACACCAACAATTACATCACCAACAGATTCTTCAAATATGGCAAGCTGATGAACAACAAGTATTACTCTATCAGCATCAGCAACAGATGCACAAAATGACAGTCTAACATATACTTGGTCAGCAACAAATGCAACACTAAGTACAACAACATGAACAAGTGTAGTTGCAACATTGAATTATAATTGATGACCTATAACTATAACAGTTGTGGTAAGTGATTGACACTTAATAAGTACTAAATCAGTTACTTATACTTGGACTGATACTAGTTATACTGAAGAGTATGAGGAATGGGTTGAAAGTGGGTATGAGGAAAATATAACAGATATAATCACCTTGGATCCAAATTGATATGATTGATATTTATGGTTGTTGTCAGTTTATAATTGAGTTCGGTCATTACGTATAGATACAGATACTTGGCTAAGTGATTGTTGAGCTCCTTATAATGAATATACTGTTGGAGATTTAATTGGAGATGAGGGGTTTATACGTACATATTATGTAAATAAAATAGTAGAAACTACCCAATGGGTAGATACTTCAAGTTATGAAACTCGTACTAGAAAAATAATTCAGGGGAAATATGTAAAATAAAGATGAATAATTAAAAAAATGCTAAAAAATTTTTTAGCATTTTTTTTGTTTTTAATATATATTTAATATATACAAAAACTTTTGACAAAAAAAGTTTACTAGATATACTGAGAGGGGCTTATAAAATAATTGTAAAAAATATGAGTGAAAAATATTATACAAGGGAGGAATTAGATAAAATAATGTATTCTTATATTAGAGAAACAGCAAAAGAATTAGAATTGGATTTAAAAAGTGAATTAAAAAATAAAGAAGTAGTGTATGTATAAGATTAGATATAGTTGAGAGTTTATAGTGAAGTTAAAGATTTTCATAAATAATTATAAAAATAGTTATATAAAATTAATAAAATGATGAGGTTTAGATTTTGAGGACAAGATGATAAGTAATTATATAATAATATGAGATAAGCTATATGATGATATTATAAATTCTATAGTTAATAAATTAGAAAAGGATATTATATTATGAGTAAATATTAAAAAATATGTAATTATTAAAATAAATAGTTTTAGATTATTTGTATATTTTAAGGAAGATTTTAAGAAAAAAGAAAGAATAATAACAGATGTAGAATTTTATAGAAAATAGAATAAATATAACAATAAAAAACATCAAAATACAAAAAATTAGAACATAGAAATATTAAAAAAATGACTTTTTGTTAAAAAAGTCATTTTTTTATTTGATAAAATAAAAAATCTATATATACTCCAAGCGAAAAAATTATTTTTTAATAAATTTTATGGGAGACATAATTAAAGATATTTTTGTATGGCAAGCCAGTTACACAGGATTGCTAGTAGAGATTTTTATAATATTTTTAATGTATATTTGATATACAAAATATAGGAACTCTGGAATAATGGTAATGATAGAATTAGCATTTGAAAAAGCATTTGATTTTTTTGAGGAAATACTGGGGATAAAAGAGAAGAGATGGATTAAAATATATATAACATTATTATTCTTTATTATACTATTCTCAAACCTACTTTGAGTAATGCTAGAATTCTTGGTACCAATTTTTGGTCATCATATGGAAGAAATAATAATAATACCAACAGCTGATATAAATTTCAATGTAGCAATGGCTATAATATGAGTAGTAATAGTAATAATGGAACAATTTAAAGCATTAGGTTTTTGGAAGGCAATATATGAATATGTTCCAATAATGTGAAAAGACTATATACCATATGAAAGATGAAAACTACCACCAGTACTAGATAATATGATTTTTGTACTTATAAAGTTCTTTGATATAGTTATATCAGTATTCCTATGATTACTAGAAATAGTAGGGCATGCAGCTAAGATAATATCTCTATCTTTCAGGTTATTTTGAAATATGACATCATGAGCGATATTATTAGCAATGCTTATCTGAGCTGTAGTATGATTAAGTCAAAACTTGATGGGAATTGATTTTCCAGTAATAGGACCAATTATCTTATATTTACAAGAATTACTAGTAGCATTTATCCAAGCATTAGTTTTTCCACTACTTGTAGCTATATTTATAAAAGTAGCAAAAGTGCACTAGGTATTAATGAATAATGTATAATGAATAGTGAATAATTATTCAATTATACATTCCTAGAAAAAGAAAAAATTATTCATTATTATTTATTAATTATTATTTAATTTTATTATGGATTTATTAAATTATGTATGACCAGGTCTTGCTGTATGATTAGCTTGAATCTGAGTTGCAATAGGACAATGAATACTTGCTAAAAAAGCAATGGAAGTAATGGGGAATTCTCCAAAAATGGTTACATTTTATTTAACAGTTACTATATTAGGTATAGCCTTAATTGAATCAGCTGTTATATATTGATTAGTAGTAGCTTTCCAATTATTAGGAGCTGAAGGATTACCTTTATGGACATCAGTATGAGCATGATTAGCAATTTGATTAGCATGATTAGGTGCTTGAATCTGAGAATGACAACTAATAGCTTGAGCCTTATGAGCAATGGATAAAAATCCAGCTATAAAAGGTAAAATAATGACATTTATGGTATTATTTGTGGCCTTAGTAGAGGTTACAGCTATATATGGTCTTATAATAGCTTTCAAAATAATAGGAACAGAATGAATTGATTCAATGTATGCAATGTGAGCATGATTAGCAATCTGACTTGCTTGAGTATGAGTAGCAATAGGTAGATGATATATGTCTGAAAAAGCACTTGAAGTAATGGGAAGAAGTCCTCATATGATATCATTTTTCTTAACAGTATCAATCCTTTGAGTAGCGTTGATTGAATCAGCAGCAATATATGCATTAATAGTTGCTTTCCAAATATTAGCATTTGATGGAACTGGTCTTGCAGCAATAGGTTCATGATTAGCAATTTGATTGGCATGATTAGGTGCTTGAATCTGAGAATGACAACTAATAGCATGAGCACTTAATGCTATGAATAGAAACCCTGAGATCAAAGGTAAGATAATGACATTTATGGTATTATTTGTAGCCTTGGTAGAGGTAACAGCTATATATGGTTTAATTATAGCATTTAAAATAATTGAACTATGATGAGATGTAGATGCAAAAATAGCAATGTGAGCATGATTGGCAATTTGATTAGCTTGAGTATGAGTAGCAATAGGTAGATGATATATGTCTGAAAAATCACTTGAAGTGATGGGGCAAAATCCAAAAATGATATCATTTTTCTTAACTATCTCAATCCTTTGAGTAGCCTTAATTGAGTCAGCAGCAATATATGCACTAATAGTTGCTTTCCAAATATTATCATTTGAAGGAGCTATAGCAGCTGCAATTGGAGCATGATTAGCAATCTGATTTACAGGTCTATGAGCATGAGTATGAGAATGATTACTTATAAAAGGTGCTATGGATTCTATAAATAAATCACCTGAAACAAAAGGTAAAATTATGGCGTTTATGGTACTGTTTGTAGCACTTATTGAAGTAGTTGCAATATACTGATTAATAATATCTTTCAAAGTTTTAGGGTAACACTTAAAAAGAAATATAATAATCCTCTATATTAAAAAGAAAGAATTAATTTCTCCCCTGACAAGGGGAGATGCCTAAAAGGCAGAGGGGTTTTAATTTAAATCTTAATAATACAAAACATGGATGATTTAAACATTGGTATAATAATAGCCCAAATAATAAACTTTGGTATATTATTCTATATATTCTATTACTTTTTAGGTAAAAAAATAATAGAAACAATTGAAGAAAGAAGAACAAAACTAGAAAACTTAGATAATTCAGATAGTGTAGTAAGAGAAAAAATAGAAAAAGCAGAAGCAGAAGCAGAAAAAATAATTAATGATGGTAAATCTAAAGCACTTGAAATACAACAAAATGCTGAAGACCTATCAAAAAGAGATACAAAAGCTAAAATAGAAGAAGCTGAAGTAAAAGCAGAAGCTATTATAGAGTCAGCAAATAGAAGTATGGAAAAAGAAAGATTAAGTATGATGGAAGAATTAAGAGAAAAAGTTTTAAGTTTATCTTTAAGTATAAATTCTAAAGTATTTGATAATAAAGATTCAAATAAAGAATTTATTAAAAAAGAAGTTAATTCAATAAAAATATAGTTTATGACAAACCTAGACAATTTACAAAAAAATGAGTTACAAGAACTTTTAAAAGATTTGAGACTATATAAAGACTTAACAAAAAAGGTATGAAACAGATGAAAAAAAATATTTGATAGTATTTTTAATGAAAAAAATGAATATACAGTTGAATATTATGGGGAACTAAAAGAGGAATATGTGATAAAGAAATCAAAAAAAGTTTATAAATCTATATTTGATATAGATGTAGAAGACTCAGATATAAAATTATTAAAAAAAGACAACTTAAAATGATGAATGAGAGTTTATCTAAATGATAAATTAGTTGACTTAAGTTTCTTAAAATTTTATAACTTACTAAAATAACCCCCCTCCCAACCTCCCCCTAGCAGGGGAGGAGAAGATTTTCTCCCATGACAAGGGGAGATGCCTGAAAGGCAGAGGGGTTTAAAGATATTTTAATATTTATTAATATTTATATATTATGGCTAATGATGTACTTAATAGTATAATAAGTGAAGTTGAGAAAAAATTAGACTCAGCTAGTATTACTCCTGAAGTAGAAAACGTATGAGAAGTTTTTTATTTATGAGATGGGGTAGCAAAAGTTTCTGGATTAAGAAATGTTGCATACAATGAATTAGTAGAATTTGAATCAGGATGAGTAGGTGTATCTTTAAACTTAGAAGAACACTTTGTTTGAGTAATTGTACTTTCTGGATTTAATACAATTAAAGAATGAGAAAAAGTAAAAGCTACTGGTAGAACTTTAGAAGTACCAGTTTGAAAAGAAATGATTGGTAGAGTAGTTGATGCTTTAGGTAATCCTATAGATGGTTTAGGAGAAATTAAATCTAGTGAAAACTATCCAATAGAAAGAGTAGCAACTTGAGTAATGGATAGAAAATCAGTTCATGAACCAGTTGAAACAGGTATCAAAGCAGTTGATGCTTTAGTACCAATTGGTAGAGGACAAAGAGAATTAATTATTTGAGATAGACAAACAGGTAAAACTCAAGTAGCAATAGATACTATATTAAACCAAAAAGGTCAAAATATGATTTGTATCTATGTAGCTGTAGGACAAAAAGAAGGTAAAGTAGCAAGAGTAGTTGAAGAATTAAGAGAAAGAGGGGCTATGGATTATACTATAGTAGTAGCTGCATGAGCTTCTGATCCAGCTTCAATGCAATATCTTGCTCCATATGCTGGTTGTGCTATGTGAGAATACTTCATGTTTAACTCACAGCATGCATTAATTATCTATGATGATTTATCAAAACAAGCAAATGCATATAGAGAAATGTCACTTCTATTAAGAAGACCACCATGAAGAGAAGCATATCCATGAGATGTATTTTATCTTCACTCTAGATTACTAGAAAGAGCTTCAAAATTAAATGATGAATTATGAGCAGGGTCTCTAACAGCTCTACCTATAATTGAAACACAAGCATGAGATGTATCAGCATATATCCCAACTAATGTAATATCAATTACAGATGGACAAGTATTCTTAGAATCAGATTTATTTAATGCAGGTCAAAAACCAGCAATTAATGTATGATTATCAGTATCAAGAGTATGAGGTGCGGCACAAGTAAAAGCGATGAAAAAAGTTTCAGGTACACTTAAACTTGATTTAGCTCAATATAGAGAATTAGCAGCATTTTCACAATTTGCTTCAGATCTAGATGCTAGTACAAAACTACAATTAGATAGAGGTGAAAGAATGATGGAACTACTAAAACAAGATGTATTTGAACCTGTAACAGTATCAAAACAAGTATGTATAATGTATGCTGGTTCAAAAGGATACTTAGATAATGTAGATGTAGCAAAAGTTAAAAAAATAGAATCAGACTTATATTTAAGTTTAGATGAAGAAAAAACTATACTTGAATCTATAGTTAAAGAGAATAGTATATCTGAAGAAACAGAGAAGAAATTAATCGATGTAATTAATAAAGTAATAGAATTAAATAAATAATAATTTCATAACAAGAATTATGGCAAATTGAAAAGAAATTAACAGAAGGATTAAGTCTATTAAAAATACAGCAAAAATAACAAAAGCTATGGAGCTTATTTCAACAGTAAAGATGAAAAAAGCTCAAGATCTAGCTTTAGAGAAAAAAGAGTACATAAGATGAATATTAGAAGTAATAATGAATATAAATGAAAGCCTTTCAAAATCTGTATTTTTTAGTAAAGACAAAAAATCTGAAAAAACTCTTTGAGTTATTATAACATCAAATAAATGATTATGTTGAGGTTATAACATAAATGTGATGAAAAAGGTAAATAGCTATATGAAAGAAAATGAAGGAGAAAGTATTGAATTTGTAGCTTTATGAAAAAGATGAAGTCAATTTATAGCAAGAACATGAAATAAAGTAGTAGCTGACTTTTCAGAAGACTTTTCAGATAATATAAATTTTCCTTTTTCAAAATCAGCTTCTAGATTAATAAGTGAAAAATTTGTAACTGGTGAATATAACAAGGTAGTAGTATTTTATAACTATTATGTAAATACTATAAAACAAATACCTGTTGCTAGAGATTTTTTACCACTTACAGATAATTCTATTGAAAAGTATTTCAAAACAATACTATGAGATGAAGAATATAGCTATGATGAAGATATTGATTTAAAATATACAATAGAACCAACTAGAGAACAACTAGTTGAAGAAGTAATACCTATGCTTGTTGATTCAATGTTTTATGACATGTTAATAGAATCAAAAGCAAGTGAACATAGTTCTAGAATGATTGCGATGAAGAATGCAAAAGATAATGCAAATAAATATGCTTCAAAACTTACACTTCAATATAATAAAGCTAGACAAGCTGCTATTACAAAAGAAGTTTCTGAAATAGTAAGTTGAGTAGAATCTATGAAAGACTAAAAGGAGGAAGTTTAGTTAATTAAATAGAATTAAGATGATAAAAATAAACTATAGTAGAGTTATTTCAAATATATTGTTCTATATACTTTACGTGCTACTTACATCTATAGTTATTTCATTTATTATACCTATTGTTTTTATAATAATATGAAAATCTATATTAGCACCAAACAATCCAGTATTTGATTTAATACAGATTTTGATAATAATTTTTGTTTTAGTTTTTAGTTTAGTTTACAGAAAGTATTTTTATTTTCCTGTTGCTGAAATAATGGAGGAAGATAAAGTAGAAACAGAAGTTAGAGAATTAGAAAAAGTACATAATGTGGAAAAACAGTTTATTTTAGAAAATAATAATAATGTAGGGGCAGACCTTGTGTCTGCCAAGGCAGAAGTAACTGCTATAGAACAAGAAAAAAAAGAAGAAGAGAAACAACAAATGACTAAACTAGATATAAAAATAGGTAAGGAAATAATTTAGTTAATAAAAAAATTTAATTTATAATTTTAATAAAAAAGTTATGCACACTTGAAAGATTATTAAAATAGTTTGAGTAGTAATAGATGTTGAATTTACAGATGGATATGTACCATCTATTTATGAAGCATTAGAAGTTAAAGGGGCTGAACATAGAGTAGCTCTAGAAACTCAACAACAATTAGGTGATGGTGTAGTTAGAACTATTGCCATGAACCCAATTGATAGTTTAAGAAGGGGAATGGATGTAGAAGCTACTGAAAATCCTATTAAAGTACCAGTATGAGAAAAAGTACTAGGTAGAATGTTTAATGTACTTGGTGATCCAATTGATGCAAAAGAAAAACCAGAAACTGAGTTTAATGATCCAATACATAGACCAGCACCAAAGTTTTCAACACTTGCTGTAAAAGCAGAAGTATTTGAAACAGGTATTAAGGTAGTAGACTTAATTGCTCCTATGCTTAAATGAGGTAAAGTATGATTATTTGGATGAGCATGAGTAGGTAAAACAGTTATCATGCAAGAATTAATCCATAATATTGCTTCTGAGCATGGTGGTTATTCTGTAGTTGCATGAGTAGGTGAAAGAACAAGAGAATGAAATGATTTATACCATGAAATGGAAGAATCAGGAGTTATAGATAAAACAGCAATGGTATTTGGACAAATGAACGAAGCTCCAGGACCAAGAGCCAGAGTAGCCTTAACAGGTCTAGCTATGGCAGAACATTTCAGAGATAGAGAAAAAAGAGATGTATTATTATTCGTTGATAATATATTCAGATTTACACAAGCAGGTTCAGAAATATCAGCACTTTTAGGTAGAATACCTAGTGCAGTATGATACCAACCAACTCTAGCTACTGATATGGGTGCCCTACAAGAAAGAATTACTTCTACAAAAGATGGTTCTATTACTTCAGTACAAGCTGTATATGTACCAGCTGATGATCTTACAGATCCAGCTCCAGCTACTACTTTTGCTCACTTAGATTCAACTATTGTACTTGCTAGATCTATTGCTGAGTTAGGTATTTATCCAGCAGTTGATCCACTTGATTCAAGCTCAACTGTACTTGACCCAAAAATAGTATGAGAAGAACACTATAGCGTAGCAAGAGAAGTTCAAAGAATACTTCAAAAATATAAAGAATTACAAGATATTATTGCTATATTAGGTATGGATGAATTATCTGAAGATGATAAACAAACTGTAGCAAGGGCTAGAAGAGTACAAAAATTCTTAAGTCAACCTTTCTTTGTTGCTGAACAATTTACATGAACTCCATGAGTATATGCTAAATTATCAGATACAGTTTCAGGGTTTAAGAAAATAATAGATTGAGAAGTAGATCATATACCAGAAAACTATTTCTTATATAAAGCTACAATGCAAGATGTAATTGAAGCTTATGAGAAAGATCAAAAATAATTCAAAAACCCCTCCCAACCTCCCCTTGTCAGGGGAGGGGTAAGAAATTTCTCCCCTGACAAGGGGAGATGCCTGAAAGGCATAGGGGTTTTTTCTTATTAATTATAAAAGAATTATGAAATTAGAAATTTTATCATTTGAATGAAATCTTTTTAAAACAGATACTGCTACGTCAGTTACTGCTATGACAAAAGTTTGAGAAGTAACAATATTAAAGGAACATACTCCTTTAGTATCTGTTTTAAAGCCTTCAGTTTTAAGTGTTATTTATACTGATAATTGAGAACAAAAAGAAAAAGATTTTGCAATAGGTTGATGAGTACTTGAAGTATCTCATTCAAATATTAAAGTGCTTATTGATATGTTGGTATCAGTTGATGATGTTGATGTTGATAAAGCAGAAGAAGCAAAACAAAAAGCAATGGAGATGATGGAAAAATATAAAGATGCAAAAGATAAAGTTGATATGGAAAAATTTATAGAAGCTGAAGATATGCTTTTAAAATCAATTGCAAAGTTAAAATTAACTGATATAAACTAAAAAAATGTCCTACTGGACATTTTTTTAGTTTTCTATTTAGAGAAAAATGGTGGTTGTTTAGATTGTATTAATGGGTTGTATTCTATTACTATGTTGTAGTTGTAATATTCATGATTATTATCAATTTTATGATTAAGTAAATCATTTCATCAATTACAATTAATATTATCATTTATATCTTTAGTACATCTTCATCATCAAATTACTTTTCATTGTAAATTTGGAACTCATCATTTTATAAAGTATCTTCTCAAGTAATTTAAATCGTACTTTTGTGCTATTTTTGGTTCACTACAATCAGTTACATAATAAGGACATTCAGGAGATGATTTTTTAGATCATCATAATGTGTTAAATGAGAATACTGATCAAAATATATGTAGTTGATTTTTAAATTTTTGTATATCATTACTTCAGTCTAATTCATCAAATCAATCATATGCTATTATTGATTTTTCTACAAATATATTTCAAACTATGTTTGTTACTTCAGGATCTATATAAATATTTCATCAATTACCATTTTCATCTTTTAGTACAACTATTCAAAGAATATCATTATATATATCATTATAGTACATATCAGATTTAATATATAGGTTTCATCATTCAATAATAATTGTTTTTTGTCATGTTATTTTTAAATCATTAATATTATCTAGTTCTACTGTTCTTCCATTTAAATTATTATAGTAAATAACATTATTATTAAATATGTAATATCATCATTTATTTTCAGTTGAAGATAAATTAACTAAGTTAGCTATTTTATTATTTTCTACAACTACTGGATTATAATCAGGATTTCCTATATTATTATATATATTACTCTTTAAATCTTTAATTATAATTGATTTATTGATATCTCAACTTATACTATTTATATCATTTTCTGTATTTTCACTACTAATAAATTTAACTCATTCTTGAGAATATGTTTTTCATGATATTTTTAACATCATACTAGAAAAATCATTAATATATTCTCAGTCATAATTATCTTTTCATATTATATCTTGGTTTATAACAACTGTTTTTCTATCTACATTATAAGAAAGATGGCTTGATAAATATACATTTTCTAAATCATCGATATAAGCTGTTGGAGCCATAATTAGATTTGTATATAAATCTTTATTAGTATTACTATTAACTGTTCATAAAGATGTAGTGTTTGATATATTTGTATTATCTCAATAATTTTTATAAAAATTTTTACTTGTAGAACTACTTGAAGTAATATATGCTAAGTCTAGCTTACTTAAACTATCTGTATCTTGTTTTCATCAAAACTCTAAATAAATATTTGCATTTATACTATCACTAGTTTGTTTGTTTATATCTAATATAGAATCTTGTGTTAATCATTCCACTATTCAAGAATCTTTTAAGTCATTTTTGAAATCTAAACTATATAATGGTTTAAATTGAAAATCTATTGTTTCATTAAATTCTCATCAAGTATCTCAGTTAGTTGCACTATATGTAATCTTATTAATTAAAAAGTTTCAATTTAGGTATTGTCTACCATCTGTAGCAACTTCAGAAAATGTTGGTGCATATACTTTAAATTTAGCTGAGTAAGTTCAGGTACTATTCATACTATTTATAGTATTTGAAATAGTCTCTTCTCATATAGTTTGCTCATTTGTAATATTACTTCAAAATTTACTAAATATTATTCATGAACCTTCTTTTTTATATTGGTCTAAATATAGAGAGTGAAAATACTCATATTCTAAATTAATTTTTTTAATATATGTTGTTCAATCTGATTGTTTAACAGGAACTACAGCATTTCAATATTCATCTTTTAAAGTTACTTTTAATTCTTTTGCACTTCAATCAGCAACTGAACCATTAGTTACTTCAGTACTATCAACAGAGCTATTACCATCATCAATTTGTCATGCATGAACATGGTATGTAAACTCAGCAATATCATTTGTACAGTTACCAGCTTCATCACATACTTTAGTTATTTTATATGTATAGTCTCTGTAGTTATTATTATTTCTATCATTATCTACATTTTGAATATTAAATGTACTGGTTAAAGTATCTGATTCAGTTTCAAAGGAATCTCATAATTCATTTCTAGTATTAAATTTTTCAAATTTTCATACTATTTTTTTAATAGGAGATCATCATGCATTTGATACTTTTATATCAAAGTTTTCATCATTGGTAGCTATTAGATATGTTCAACTTAAAGTTTTTCAATTTCAAGAAATATCACTAAAATAAGGTGGAGTAGTATCAATATTATTAATAGAGTAATTAACCCTTTTAGAATTTCAAGCAAGATCTTTAATAGTGATAGATCAGCTGTCATTACTAGAGAAAGATTTAGAGTAAGTTTTGTTAGTAGTATTTTTAGTCCAACCATTTCTATTGATAATATTACAACCAGAGTCATTATCACTACAAGTAATAGTAACAGTAACAGAAGAGTTAGTCCATTCAGTAGTAGAATAAGTTACAGTTCAAGTAGGTGAAGTAGTATCAATATTAGTAATAGAATAATTAACCCTTTTAGAATTTCAAACATTATCTTTAATAGTGATAGATCAACTATCATTACTAGAGAAAGATTTAGAGTAAGTTTTATTAGTAGTATCCTTAGTCCACCCAGTTCTATTAATCATATTACACCCAGAGTCATTATCAGAACAAGTAATAGTAACAGTAACACTATTTTTAGTCCAATGAATATTAGAATAAACTACAGTTCAAGAAGGAGCAACTAAATCAATATTATTGATGTTATAACTAATATCACTAGTATTTCAAACATTATCTTTGATAGTGATAGATCAGCTAGTATTATCAGAGAAAGATTTAGAGTAAGTTTTGTTAGTAGTATTCTTAGTCCATCAGTCTATATTAATCATATTACACCCTGAATCATCATCAGAACAAGTAATAGTAACAGTAACAGAAGAGTTAGTCCATCCAGTAGTAGAATAAGTTACAGTTCAAGAAGGATTAGTAGTATCAATATTATTAATAGAGTAATTAACCCTTTTAGAATTTCAAGCAAGATCTTTAATAGTTATGTTTCAAGAAGTATTATCAGAGAAAGTTTTAGAGTAAGTTTTATTTGTAGTATTTTTAGTCCATCAGTCTATATTATACATATCACAACCTGAAGTTGTATCTGAACAAGTTATAGTAACAGTTACATCAGAGTTAGTCCATTCAGTGGTAGAATAAGTTACAGTTCAAGTAGGATTGGTTTTATCAATATTTGAAATAGAGTAGTTTATAGTAGTTTCATTTCATGTATCATCTATGATAGTTGTACTATAGTCTCCATTAGAAGATATAGTTCTTGAGTAATTATCACTTACACATCAACTTTCTCAATCACTACATTTTATAGTAATAGTAATATTTTGATTAGTCCAATTATGATCTTTTATACATCTAACTGATAATTTATTAGATTTAGACCGAGAGTTTTTATATACTTTATTATTTCAATAGTATATCCGTCTCATATAAGCATTATTTCAATTAAGAGTAGTACTCCATAATCAAACTCACCGTCAACGATATGAATTAGACTTTCAAGCTAAAGGTAACTCTAAAGCTTTTATTATATTATTAGAAGGGTCTTTAGATGTATTATTTTTCCATCATAATCAAGAACATTGCCGAGAAGAAGAAGTTCTACAATTTGATCAATATAAGTATTCTTCTAAAGTTTCAAGTTCACTATCACTAGGTAGATGCCATCAATCAGGACAAGCAAAGTTTAGGGCAGCAGAGTGAGTATACATTTTACCCCAAATATTATCCTGTCATTTACTAGAGTTGTAATCAGATTCTTTATTATTATATCAATGACAACTAGATCATCAATTATTACTTCAAGAATAGTTATAACAATGAGTTCAATCATATTCATATATTCAATTACTACTACTAGTAGTACCTAAAGTAGAGTTACAAGAAGCCCAAGTTTGAGTTCAAATAATTTTATCAGGTTTATTACAGTTAGTATCTTTATATTTCCAAGCATTAGAAGAACTAGTAGTTTTAGTTATGATTTTTCAAGTAGGATTAGTTTTATCAATATTTGAAATGGAATAAGATATAGATTTATCATTTCAAGCAAGATCTTTAATAGTTATGTTTCAAGAAGTATTATCAGAGAAAGTT
>CAYFPB010000001.1:16068-68289 GCA_964344895.1 uncultured Candidatus Peribacteria bacterium
ATTTCAAGCAAGATCTTTAATAGTTATGTTTCAAGAAGTATTATCAGAGAAAGTTTTAGAGTAAGTTTTATTTGTAGTATTTTTAGTCCATCAGTCTATATTATACATATCACAACCTGAAGTTGTATCTGAACAAGTTATAGTAACAGTTACATCAGAGTTAGTCCATTCAGTGGTAGAATAAGTTACAGTTCAAGTAGGATTGGTTTTATCAATATTATTAACTGAATAACTTACATCTTTTGTATTTCAAACATTATCTTTTATAGTAATTGTTCAGCTAGTATTACTAGAAAAAGTTTTAGAGTAAGTTTTATTTGTTGAATTTTTACTCCATCATGATATAGAGTACATATCACATCAAGAATTATCATCAGAGCAAGTAATAGTTAATGTAACATTACTATTAGTCCAATTAATATCTTTTATACATCTAACAGATAATTTATAAGTTTTTAACCGTTTATCTCTATAAATATTATAGTTATTCCGGTAAACCCGTCTTACATATGCTTTAGTTGAAGAATAAGTGGTACTACTCCATAATCAAGCTCCCCATCAACGATAATGATTAGTTCTACCTGATAAAGGAAGATTTAAGGCTTTTATTAGATTATTTGTCTTAGTCTTTGATGTATGATTTTTCCATCCTACTCAGCTACATTGCCAGCTATTAGATGTTCTACAGTTTCCTCAATATAAATATTCTTCAAGTACTTCAAATTCACTACTACTTGGAACATGCCGATCAGAAGGGCAGGCATGGTTAATAGCTCATTGATAAGAATACATTTTTCACCAAATATTGTCTTGTCAGTTACTAGAGTTATAACTAGATTCTTTTGTTTTATATCAATGACAACTAGTTCATCAAAGATTTGTTCATGAGTAGTTATAACATTTGTTTCAGCTATATTCATATATTCAATTAGAATCATTAGTTGTTCAAACTGTAGAATTACATCATGCCCAAGTTTGATCTCATACTATAGCATCTGACTTATCACAGTTTGAATCTACAGCATTCCATTCATTAGATACTGTTGCAGTAGGAGCTACTGAATCTTCTCTTAAACAGTAAAAGGTTCATGAATTAGATGCTGAAGTAGTTGTATTTACTGTATCAGTAGTAGTAGATGCAATTTCTCAATCTGCACAGTTTGTTTTTCATGAATTCTGATTATAGGTTTGAGTAGAGTTTAATTCATATGTTGCAGAGCAAATATCAAAAAAACTAGTTAGAAAAATGATAAGAAGAATAATCCTTTTCATATACAAAATATTAGTAAATTATTAATTATAGAGTCATAATATCATATTTATTAAAAAAATACAAAAATTTGTATTGCAATAAAACAAATTATGGTTATATTTAATTAAATTATTAGTTAATTATTATTTTGTATGGAAAAATTTTTAAAAGAAATTATTGAAGATAATGTTTTTGAGATATTAATTGATAAAGATATTTTTTCAAAAGATATTGTATTAAAAGCTTCATATAATTTTTTAGATAGATGATACTTTTTTTTTAGATTAGATAAAGATTATAATATTATATTACAATTTACAAAAAAAGATGATTCTAATGAGAATCCGAAAAATATATTAGATGATTTTTCTGATGAAATGTTATCTGTATTACTAAGAGATAATTTGGAAAAAGAAAATAAAAATATAAGAGAAGCAATAGTTTGAGCAGCAATTTGAAATTGTTTGGACTCAAATAATTTTGTAGAGATAAATACAGATAAGCAAGAAAGTAATCAAATAGATTTTGATAAAGATATTGATGATATTTTGAAAGATATTGAGAATGATCCAGATTTAAAGATAGACGAAGAAGAAATAGAGAATATATTAAAAGAAATAGAAGAAGAAAGTAAAGTGGATATAAAAATAGATCCTGAAGGATTAAAAAAAGCAAAAGAGAGTTTTAATAAGTAATAAATGTTTATGAAAAATGTAATAGAATTAAATAATAAATTTTATACAGAGAATTTGATAAATCATTGAATAGAAGATTTTAAAGAATATGCTGATATTAGTTATTATAACTGATTATTATCTATAGAGTGAGAGACTGAAACAGAGATAAAAGAAATATTTAATGAGTTTATGAATTATATAATATGACTTTATAATGAAACAATATAATCTATGATAGATACAAAAAATTTAGAGATAAATAAAAATACTGGTTTTTTTAGATTTAAAAAATTTGAAGATGATTATCTTATTACAAATGATATATGAAAATATAGTTTTTTAAATAAAGATGAATTTTGAGATTTTATTTCATGAAAAATAGTTAGTTGAGAAAAATATAATGAATTATTAGAAAAAAGATTTATAAAAGATGAAAAATATGAAGAAAATATGGCAATCGGTTTTTCTAAGAAAAATAAATTCTTAGCTTATTGACCATCTTTACATATAATTGTAACCACTTTAAGATGTAATCATAAATGCAGGTATTGTCATGCTGCTGTAGCTCCAATGACTGCAAGTGAAATGGATATGACAGAGCAAACTGCAAAAAAAGTTGTTGATGCTATATTTTTTACTTCTAGCCCAGATTTAACAATAGAATTTCAATGATGAGAATCATTGGTTAATTGGGATATTGTAAAGTTTGTTATTGAATATTCTAAACAAAGGGCTTTTCATTTAAAGAAAAACTTACAATTAGCACTTGTAACAAATTTAAGTTTAATGGATGATGAAAAGTTAACTTATTTATTAGATAATAAAGTCTGAATATCAACTAGTCTAGATTGAGATGAAGAAACTCATAATTTTAATAGAACATATAAAGAAGGAAATAGTTATAAAAAAGTAACTTATTGGATAAAAAGAATAAACTCTGAATATGAAAAAAGGTGAATAAAACAAAAAGTTTGAGCACTATTAACTGTTACAAAAAAAACTTTAACTAAGTATAAAGAAGTAATAGATACATATGTAGATTTATGATTAGATGGAATCTTTCTTAGACCTTTAAATCCATATGGTTTTGCTTTAGCAGAGCTAAAAGAGTTATGATATACTACAGAAGAATTTATAGAGTTTTATAATAAGTCAATGGACTATATAATAGAATTAAATAAAAAGTGAGTTAATTTTAAAGAAGCTCTTAGTTCAATTTATTTAACTAAAATGCTTACAGATTGAGATCCTAATTATTTAGATGAAAGAAGTCCTTGTTGAGCATGTATATGACAAGTTGCTTATAATTATGATTGAAGAATATATAGTTGTGATGAGGGAAGAATGTTTTCTAGAATGTGAGATGAAAATTTCTTAATGACAGATATAAAAGAAACTTGAGAGGAAACATATAAAAGTATGATTGAATCAGAAACAACAAAAATAATGGTTCAAGCTTCAACTTTAGATTGATTACCTGGCTATAATGAAAGTGTTTATAAACCATATATTGGTGTATGTCCAATTCATAGTTATAAAACAAGTTGAAATATTATACCAAACTATTCAAAAGACCATAAAAAAATATTAGATTATGCTGTTTTAGATTATTTATTCTGAAAACTTAGGGATGAAAAAAATGAAAGAATATTTAAAAAGTGGTTATGAATGGAAACAAATACTGTTACAAGTCAATGTGAAACAATGTAGTTTTAATTTTTAATTTATATTTTTTATGAGTACAAACAAAAAGAAAATTTTTCCAAAAATAAAAAAGAAATTAAGGTGATTTATAACTGAGGAGTCTTGAAAAATAAGTAAAAAAGATGCTTTATGATTAGCTGCTTGTTCTGCATTATTAAGTTGAATATGAGAGGTTTGAGCAGGTCATTCTAGTTCTTATTCACCATCTTTTCCAGATACTGATGGTTCTGTTATTAAAGAATATAGTTCTGCATCTTGTAGTCATGCTAGTTGAGTTGTAAATGGTCACTATAGTTCAACTCCAACTGCTTCTGTTACAACAATAGATCATACACATGGTTCACATGGTTCACATGGCTCGCATGGTTCACATGGCTCTCATGGAAGTAGATGGTAATTAAAAAATATGCAAGATAAGGATTTTAAAGACATTAAATGATTGGAAATATCACTTTTATATCAATGTAATGTTAAGTGTGAGTTTTGTCATTTATGAAATTTAAAATCTGAACATAGACAGAGTTTAACGAAAATTCAAGTTATTGACTTTTTAGAAAACTGATATAAAACATGAAAAAGATCTGTTGTATTTACATGATGAGAACCTACTCTTGATAATAATTTAGCTTTTTATATAGATTATTCAAAAAAGCTTTGATATAAATATATAAGAGTGCATTCAAATGGTTATTGATTTAGAGATTTTTCATATTTAGAAGATTTATATGATAAATGACTTACAGGTGTAACAATTTCTATACATGGATATTGACTAATACATGATTCAATTACAAAAGTAAAATGAAGTTTTGATCATATTTTTAGGAGTCTAGTAAATTTTGAAAAAATAATTTTAAAAGATAAAAGTTTTTCTGTTGATACAAATTCAATTATTTGCAGAAAAAATTATAAATACTTAAAACAATTATTAATATTTTTATTGAAATTTTCTATAAAAAGAAGGATGTTTACATATACATTTGATACTGTTTTATATCATGAATATGATAAATTAAAAAATATTATAGTATCTTATGAAGAGTTAAAGCAACCATTAGATGAATTACTAGAATATTGTTATACTAAAAATGTTAAAGATTTTGTTTTAGATTCTGTTCCTTTTTGCCTTATAAATAAAAAGTATTGGAATTATATAGAAGAAAACTATCTACCAGAAAAATTTTTTTATTTGTTAGATTATTATGAATGATATGAAAATACATATAATGATTGAAAAATAAAATATTTTGAATGTAAGAAATGTAGTAAAAATAATGTTTGTACTTGATTTTCAGAGGATAATAATTTACTTTATTGAAAAACTAAATTTAATATATTAATATAAAAAAATATGAAAACTATAATTATTACACTATTTTCTTTATTTTTGTTAGTTTCATGTTGAATATGAAATGATATAGAACAAACAATTGAGAATCAAAATAATTCTTCTAAAATAAAAACTCCAGTTGAGGATACTAAAAATGAAAATATAAATAAAAAAACTATAGAAAGTAAAGAAGTAATATTAAAAAAGATATCAGATAAAGATTTAAAGATAATTAAGCAAAAAGAAGAAAATATGAAAAAATATGGAAATACTGATGGAATTATTGAGCCTGAAAATAGTTTAACAGAAGAGAATAAGTTGGAATTAAAAAGGTTATGAAATTGATTAGTTGATTTAGTTAATACTTATAAAGAAAAATGAGATACAGCTTTTAAATGACTAGCTTGACCAAGGTCATATATGTATTCTTTTTTAGTATTTTGTAATAATTTAATTGAAGTAGATGATACTAATAAAGATTTATTTTTAAGCTTTTTATGATATGATACTAGAAAGTTATATGATTATGTAGTATCTAATAATATTACTACTCCTAAGGATATTGCTAAGGTAAAAGATTTAATAAATGAAAATGATCTAGATTTAGAAGAATTTTACTTAGTTTTGTATATTAATTGAAATATTTCAAAAAAGGAATTATTTCAATTATATGATTCATATATTTTGTGATTAGATCCTAAAGAAAAGCACTTCAATTTTAATCGGTTATATATGTGAGCTATTGAATCAAAAATTAATTGAAAACTTAATAAAAATATGTGTTATGATTTTGTATTAAATAGTAATGTTGATTTAGATAAAGTAATAAATAAATAATATATGAAAATATTTTCTTCAAAAACAAATTACATAGAATTTTTTGTGAAAATTGGAAAAAAATGTCCTACTAGTTGTTCTAATTGTAGTTATGCTAACTCATCATTAGATTATTTTGATATAGAAAATATATTTAAAAGAGTAGATTATTGACAAAATCTTTTCCTAGGAAAAGATTTTGTCTATTTTTTATATTGAGTAGATTTCTTATCTCATCCTAAAATGTATGAAATCCTTGATTATATAAAAAATACATGAAGAAAATTTAAAATACAAATTTGATTATTAGACTTGGAAAAAAAAAGGGAAGTATTACTAGATTTATATAAAAGATATTGATTTTTTGAAGTAACTATAGCTAATGAAGTTAATGATAAAGATGATATAAAAAATATATTAACAGCTCTATCTAGTTTTTCAAAAATAAATAATTTTAGGTTTAATTTTGACTTAATAATTGATGTAGCTAAAAACAAAGTTTTTATAAATAAATTAAAATCATTATTTTGATCTTATAGAGTTGATAAAGTACATAAAAATTTAACTTTTGATGATGTCTGAAATATAAACCTTTGAATAACTGATAAGTTTTATTTAGATTCAAGTAAAAAGAAAGTAAAAAATGTAGTTTATAGTCACTGTATAATGAATGATTTATTTGATATTGAAGATGATATAATATATTTTAATGATCATATAGAACTGGATTTTGATTGAAATATAATGCTACATACACCACTTTGTTTTTTAGCTTACATAAAAATAGCTCATATGGAAGATACACAACAAGTGATATTAAAAAAATTTAAAAAATTTAAGAAAGATATTTCTTGTATAGATTGAAATATGGAGGAAAAATGCTTTAAGTGTATTATTAATAATTATCCAAAATATAATGAAAGAAACAGTAAGAAAATTTAATGATGTAGCCATAGTAGGGACTTATGAGTGTAATACTGATTGTGAGTACTGTTTTTCTACTAGGTATATAAAGCCTTATAAAAACATATCTTTAACAAGGGACAAGTTTTATAATATTTTAGATAAGTTAATACTAAATTGAGTTACTTCAGTATCTTTTATATGATGAGAACCAGCACTTTGGAAAGAAATAAATTTAGCTATATCCTATGCAAAGTCTAAATGATTAAGAACAACAGTTTTTTCCAATTGAATGATAGAGATAAAGAAAAAACCTGATGTCTTTTATATTCATTTAAATGTATTATTTTTAACTCAAAATAAACAAATTTTAAAAAATTTATATGAATATTCAAAGAATTCAAAAATAGTTTTTATTTATAATGTATACAAACCAAATAAATTTTCTCTAAATTTATTATTAAAAGTGCTAGAAAGTTTTAGATTTGATTTTGCTGTTTCTTTTAATATTGTTTTTTGAGATAATATAGATGAATCATCTGGTGATTTTATATATAATTGATATAAGTATATTACCTGAAAAATGTGAAAAAATGTTATATCATCTTGACCATTACCTCATTGTATTTTTAATGATAAAGTATTTGATTATTTGAAAAATACTTGTATTATAGATGAAGTCAAATGATCAGCTAATTTTGAAAATACAGATGTTTTTTTTCCTGTAATTAATCCAGATTGAGATACATTAATGTCATGTGCACCAATTAATATAAAAATTAGTTCATCTTATATTTTTGAGAATGATTATAAATGATATACAGATAAATTTACAGAAATATTCTGAGAGATTTTATTAAAAGAAAATGATTTTTGTAAAGGCTGTACAAAGTTTAATAAACAATGCCAATATGGAGGTATTTTAAATCTGTATTCTTATGAGGAGTAATAAATAGTATTATTATGCACAACCTATTATTTGAAATTATTATGAGTAAAGATTGCAATAAGAGATGTCCTTATTGTAAACTTGATTTTTCTAAGAAAAATATAGATAATAAAAATTTAGATTTATTAATTAATCTATTAATTAATTCAAAAGAAAAAATAAATAGTTGTATTATAAATTTTTTTTGATGAGAACCTCTGTTAAATATAGTTTGAATAAAGTATTTTGTTGAAAAAACTAAACACTTAGGTTTTATTAAATATTCTATTTGAACTAATTGAATATTGTTAACTCAAGAAAAAATAAACTATTTTTTAGAAAATAATTTTAAAATATATTTATCTTTTGATTCTTCAAATACTGACTTTCTTGTAAATAAAGATTTTTTAAAAAAAGCAATTTGAAATATAGATGTTAACTATATAATTAATCCTAATACTATAGAAAAATCATATAATGATTTTGAAAAAATAGTAAAGTTTTGATATACAAATATAAATATAATGCCAGTATATTTTACAATAAAATGGGATAAAAACTCATTTATTAGTTTAAAAAGACTGTTAAGAGATAAAATAAATAAGTATTTATTAAATGATATTTTTAATATAAAATTTTATAGTTATTATAATTGAGTAAGTACAGATATACAATATATTTTAGAAACAGATTGAACTCTATATTCTGACTTAGATAGTTTACTTTGGATTCAAAAACAATGATCTATTATATCAAAAGAATTAAGTCAACAAATAGAATATAAGACAAAAATTTGAAATATTTCTGATGTATCATTAAATAATATTATTAATGCTTATAATATTAAAGATATTATAAAATTGGTTCATGATATACCCAAAGAGCAGAAGTTTTTAAATGAATATACATTACTTAATAAAATATTAAATGGATAGTAAAAAGTTACTTAAATGGAAATATGCTACTTATATGAGGTTATATATGATGAACTCATATTATTTTGCTTTAGAACCTTTTTTAAAGAAAAATGTTGAAGTTAATAAATGACTATTTAAAGATGTATTAATGATGAAAAATAAGGGCTTATATATTCATATACCATTTTGTGTTACTGAGTGCTCTTATTGTGCTTGTACTAAAATGTCTCTAAAAGATAAGGCAGAATTAAGTAAGTATATAATATATATTATAAGAGAGTTAGAGTTTTTTTATAAGTTAAATTGATCAAAGCTTTTAATATTTAATACTTTAACTTTTGGATGAGGTACTCCATCAATTTTCTCAGATAAAGATATTGAGAATATATTTGAATGAATTTATAAATATATTTCTAAAACTCATTTAACTCAAGTAAGTTTTGAATGTGCTCCTTATACAATTACAAAGTCAAAAATAGATACTTTAAAAAAAGTTTGAGTTGATAGAATATCTTTTTGAATACAATCTTTAGATAAATTAGTATTAGAAGCTAATAATAGACCTTATACATCAAAAGAAAAAATTTGAGAATTAATTGAGTATATTCATTCTAGAGGTATATTTATAGAATGAGATTTAATTGTTTGAATTAAATCTCAAACTATAAAAACATTAGTATCAGATATAAAGTTTTTATTATCAAAGTGAGTAGATGATATTACATTTAATTACTTTTCTCCTCATATATTTTCAAAATATAGTGATACAAAACAAACAATTGAGTTAAAAGAAAGATTTAAACTTATTGATAAAAAATTAGTTGAAAATTGACAAGTAATTTGATCATATCAAGTTCAAGAAAGATTTATACGGTCATCAAGAAGATACTCAATTATTGGATTAGGATATTGAGCAACTTCAAATCTTTGAAATTCTTTTGTTTATATTAAAGATTCTTTACAAGAGTATTATGATTTAATTGATAAATGAAAATATCCTATTTCGTCTTGAATTTATTTAAACGAAAAATTTGAATATGTAAGATATATATATTTTGAACTAATTAAGTGAGAATTAGATATTGAAAAAGCTAAAGGTATTTTTGGATATTGTTTATTAGATTTTTTTGATAAAGAGTTTTCATTTTTAATAGAGGAGTGAATAATTGAAACTGATTGAAAAATAGTAAAACTTATTGTTGATATTGATAAAGCTTTTGTCTATATGTCAGTTTTTATAGATGATATTATTGAGGAAAGTAATTTGAAAGTTCCAAAAAAATTACCAAAAAATATGGATATTATTTTGAGACAAATGATATATGATTATATTATATAAAAATAGAATATGAATGAAAAAAAATTAAATTTTTGGAAATATATGACATATAAAATGTTATCTATTAATTCTTCTTTTGTCTTTCCATTAGAGTTTTTTTTCAAGCATAATATTAAATTAGACAAGCAAAAAGTATCAAAATATTTAGATATAAAAAATAAATGATTATATATTCATATCCCATTTTGTATAAAAATATGTGATTATTGTGGATGTTATAAACAAAAATTAACAAAAGATGATGATTTAAATAAGTATGTGGAATATTTAGTAAGAGAATTAGAATTATATTATGAATTAAATAATAATAAAAAGTTGGTATTTACTACAATTATGTTTTGATGATGAACTGCATCAATACTTTCAGCTGAACAATTAGATTATTTATTTTCTTGAATATTTAAATATATTGATAAAAGTTATTTAAAGCAGCTTAGTTTTGAAGCATCAATTTTTACACTTAGTAATGATAAAATAAATGTACTAAAAAGCTATTGAGTTGATAGAATTTCAATTTGAATTCAGAGTTTTGATAAAAATGTATTAGAAAAAAATAATAGAATTTATATAGAGTATAGAAAAATAAAACAAATAATTGATTATATAAAATTATCTTGAATATTAGTTCAAATTGATTTAATGGTTTGAATAAAATGACAGGATGAAGTAAGTTGCATAAAAGATTTTAAAAAAATGCTTGATTTGTGAGTAGATAGTTATACAATGAATTATTATATTCCACATAGTTTTGCTAATTTTTCAGATACTAAAAGATCAATTGATTTAAAGGAAACAATAAAGAAGCTTGATAAAAAATATAACTTTAAAACAAAAAATAATAATTCATATTTATTACAAGAGGAACTGGTATTTAATGATTTTAATTACTTTGTAATATGATTAGGAGTTTGAGCTACAACAAATATTGCTAATAGATTTATTTATAGGAAAACAGACTTTAATAATTATTATAATCACATTAAAAATAAATTGTTAATTGTTGATGAAGCAATAGAGATGTCTAATAAATTTGCAGCAATAAAATATATATTTGAAAAATATAAGGAAACTGAATTTGATTTAAAAGACTTTAAAAAACAATTTTGAGTAAAGCTAAAAGATTATTTCCCTTATGAAATTGATTTTTTAATTAAGGAAAATATAATTAAATTAGAAAGTGATAAAGTAGTTTTTTTAAAAAATAAATATGAATCAAGAATTTATTTAAATATCTTTTTAGAAGATTTATTTGAGACAAAAAAAGATATAGATATACCAGTTTTAGATAAACAATTCCATATAGATTTAATGTGATTAATTTATGAATAGTAATTGTATGATAAGTAATGATAAAAATGTTTTTGAGTGTAGTGCAGTAACAAAGTGAATTGAAATAGAATTTACTAGTTATTGTGGATTAAAATGTATTGTATGTCCTAGGAAAAAACTAGATAGATATAATTTTTTAAAGTTTGATGACTTTAAAAAAATAGTAGCCTTAGTTAAACAAGGTAATTACACAGAAATAATGGTTTGTTGATTATGAGATGCTTTTTTACATGAAGAAATAAATCTATTTTTAGATTATTTATTTTGTGAAATCCCAGGAATAAATTTTTTTATAATGACTAAATGACAAAGTATACAAGATAAGCACTTAGAAAAAATTAAAGAATTAAAAGATAGATGATTCAATGTTTCCTTAACTTTTTCAATTTTTTCACTTAATAAAAAAGTATATAATTATTTAACTTGATGAGAAAATTTTGATAGATTTATGAGTATTTTTAAAAAAGTAATTTCTATGAATTTAAATTATTCAATTGAGTTTTTACTTTCTACTTTAACAATAAAAGAGTTGGAAAAATTTAAAGATTTTGCAAAATCTTTATGAAAAAATGACTATTGAGTTTCTTTGGTTCACAATTGGTGATGAGAAATAAGTGATACTATACATAAAAAACTTTTTGATGAAGAAAAGTTAAAATGATTTTATGAAAAGAGGAAAAATAATGATTTGTGTGAAGCTATAAAATATGATTATTTATATATTGATTCATATGGAGACGTGTTTCAATGCTCATTAAATGAGTTACATAGGAAATGATTTTTATGAAAAATATGAGAATATAGTTTGGAAGAATTTTTAGAAATGAAAAAAGATTTGAACTATAAAAAGACTTGTGAAAATTGTTTTTATTTGGATTATAAAACCTTTTGTTAATCATGAATATACTTATAATATGATTATGAAATCATTGAAAGAAATATGTAAATTTCTTTGAGGGAAGAAATTGGAATATATATTGAATATGTAAAACTCAAAAAACAAAGAATTATATAGAAGCTAATTATAATATAAAAGTATTTACTGATTATAGTAGCTTGATAAATGAAATAATTTTTGATTTTATAGTATTGGCTCTACCTTCAGATATACAATGAAAAATTGCCATTGATATAGTTACTAAAGTTCCAAAAAAAACAAATATTTTGATAGAGTTGCCTGTTTCTGATTTTAAAGAGGATCGTATAGAATTAGAAAAATATGATAATATAGGTTTCTTTGTAGAAGAGTATTATAGTTTGTTATCAAAATTTTTATCAAAAATTGATACTTCAAAGATAGAAAAAATAAATGTAGTTATGAACATATCAGAAGAGGACTTTTGAGATAAAAAATCAGAAAATATTGATAAAATACATCTAATGAATAATTTTATTTTATCAGGAATTAGTTATGATATTTTTGATATAAAAATAAATAAACACCAAGATTTAAATGTGTACTATAAAGTAACTTTTGATTATTTATGAAAATTTGTAGAATACAGTTTTTATAGAAATAAAACATTAAAAATTTGAACAAAGAGTTTTGATGATAGGTTTAATTTTGATGAAGTTGTGACTAGTATAATAAATGATTTTTCATATGTATCTAAGTCAAAGCTTGATTTTAATAATTATTTTAAAAATATTATTAATAAATAAATGAAATATATTTGAGCAAATTTTGTGACTACTATTAAGGATTGGAGTTGTATATTAATAGAAGATTGAAAATTAAGTTGAGCTTGTTTAGATAAGCTGGACTCTTTTAAGTTTTCTCCTTATTTGTCAGATTTAGTATTATATTCTATTCAATCAAAAAGGGAATGAAAAAACTCAGAAGTATTTCCAAACTTGTATGAAAATGATTTATTAAATATAGTTTGAGAATCAAGAAATATTTTTAAAAAATATTTTTCATTAGATAAAAAATATAAAAGTGTAAACTTTGAGGAAAAAAGTATTTTTGATTATAAAAATAAGCATGCTTATTATCATGTTTTATGAACGCATATGATATCTTGATTTGATAATTCAGTTTGATTATGTATTGATTACCTTTGATATAATGATAATTGAAATCACCAAGTTCAGACAATTTGGAATTGTGTTTGAAATAAAATAGATTTAGTAGATGATTTTGATACAAGTTTAACAATAAATAGATGAATATGATTTACTTATTCTATATTTGCTGATATGTTTGATATATATAAATATGATGTGCCTTTTCTAGCTGTATATTGAAATAAAGATAGATTTAAGTGAGTTAATATTTATGAGTATAAAAATAATAATGTATATTTGAGGAAAGAATTTTTAGAATCTATAACACTGAATTCAGATTTATTACCAAAAACTTTTTATGCAAGTATTGAAGAGCTAAATTCAAATATGGATAATATATATTTTAATATAAAAAAGATTTTTAATATTTCAGATTTGGAAATAATAGAAGCTAAAAAAGATTTAAGGAAATGAGTAATTGCTGATTTGTTTGCATATGTAGAAAATGAAACAAAAAAAGCAGTAGTATATTTGGCAAAAAAAGCATATAATACTGGTAAATCAAAAAAATTAACAGTCTCTGGTTGGTTGGCTTCAAATCATCTATTATGTAAATCATTAATTGATGAAACAGAATTCAGAGATTTTTATTTTGAATTATCTCCAAACTATACAGGTATATCTATTTGAGCAGCTTTTGAATTATACTGAAAAAAAATACTATTAGAAAAAACCTGATATGGGAAAGAATATACAAATAATCAAATAAAAGCTGATTTAGATAATTATAATGATTATATAAGTTATTCTTTAGAAAAAAATACTAAAATACAAAATGATTTCATAATTGAAAAACTAATAGATAAGAAGATAATTTGATATTTTAAATGATGATCTGAACTGTGACCTAGGTCGTTATGAAATAGAAGTATTTTAACATCTTGTTTTTGTGAAGATTTATCAGATAGACTAAGAGTTATAAAAAAAAGACAAAATTGGAAAAGTTTTTCAGTATCAGTGTTAGAAGAGGATTTATGAAAATATTTTAAATCAAATTATAACTCTAGGTTTATGAGTGTTTCTTGAATTTTAAAAGATAAGTTTAAAAAAGATTTTATATGAGTAAATCTAGATAATAATGTTATTAGATACCAAAGTGTTTGAGAAAAAAATAACTTAAGCTTATATAGTTTACTAAAACAATATAAGCAAAAAACAAATAATAGTTTTTTACTTAATACATCATTAAATTCATATAAACAACCAATTGTAGAAACACCCACTCAAGCTATAGAATTGTTTTTATCTTCAAGGATAGATTATTTAATATTATGAGATTTTATTGTTTCAAAGAATAAGTTATATAAAGAGTTTAGTTTTAATTATAAAAATTTAAAGAAACAAAAAAATATTCAATATTTTAGTATTAATCATAGTTCATATAAAAACTATTTAAATTTAAAAAATATTATTGAAAAAATAGTACTAAAGGATTATGATATGAGTATAAATGATATAAAATATTTTGAAAGAGATATTGATATAGAATTTGCATGAAATAAGTTATTAATAGAAAAAGTTGATAATTGAAAAACATATGATTTAAAAACAAAAAATATTTGAATTATGGTAAAACAACTTAATTCAAAAAAAGATTTAGCTATATTTTATAAAAAGCTACTATTGGTTGATAAAAAAATAAAAGAAATATTTGATAATTGAGACTACTTTTTGAAGGATTTAATTAATTATTTATAGTTTGTATGAAATACATTTGAGCAAATATATATTCAACAACCCATTTGTGGAGCTTTTGTTATTTTGATGATAAAGAAAATAAATTAAAAGCTATTGAGCTTGAAAGATTGGATAGGTATAAAAACTCTCCAAATCTTTCAAGCTTTTCATTGATTCCAAAAGTAGAAGGTTACCATAAACAGAAATTAATTAATTATTTTAATATTTCTTGAAAATTTAAATCATTGAATTTTGATAGAACAAATATCTTAAAAAAACATCATTACCTACATGCTTGTAGTGTATATTATTCAAATAATATAGATTCAGGAGCTATATTATGTATGGATAGAAATTGATATGACTCTGATATGGGAAATCAGTTTCAAACTATTTGGTATTGAGATAAAATGGATATTAGTTTTAAATATTCTTCAAAAATTAAGTCACAAATAGATAGGGGAATAGGTTTTGCTTACTATATTATTTCAGAGTTTTTAAGGCTTTGAGAATGATCAGTAATGTGATTATCAGCTTATTGAAATAAGGATTATTATAAGGAAATAGAAATATATGAGTATAGAGATAATGGAGTATATTTTAACAAAAATTTTTTAAAAAATTGTGTAATTGAAAAGTCTAACAATATAGAGTTTGATAAGGAATATGATATTTTTGATGAAAAAAATGGTAATAGAGAAATTATATTGAAAAATATTAAAGATATTTTTAGAATAACTAAAGGTGATTTAATTAAAGCAAAAGAAGATATTATAAATTCAAAATATGCTCATATTGCAGCTTTACTACAGTATCAAACAGAAGAAGCTATATTATATCTAGCTAAAAAAGCTTATGAAATAAGTAAATCAAAAAACCTATGTTTAGCAGGGGGGGTAGCTTTAAATATTTTAGCAAATACTAGAATACTTAAAGAGACAAAATTTGAAAATATATATATCTCTCCAGTGTCAGAAGATATATGATTAGCTTTATGAGCTTTTTATCATTTATATCATATTCAGGAAGCTAATAAAAATAGAATATTTTTAGAAAAAACTTGATATTGAAGAAGTTATTCAAGGAAGGAAGTTTTAAAAGATTTAGAAGAATTTAAAGATGATATAAAAATCATAGAATATTGAGATAATAAAATATATGATATAGTTACTGATAAATTGATTGAAGATAAGGTTTTATGATGGTTTCAATGATGAAGTGAATTTTGACCAAGAGCATTGGGGAATAGGAGTATTATAGCTTGACCAAATTCTATAGAATTAAAAAATAAAGTAAATAATATTAAATCAAGAGAACTATGGAGACCTATTGCCCCATCAATATTAGAGGAAGATATAGATAAATATTTTGATATTTCATTTTTGTCTACTTTTATGAGTTTTTCTTGAAATATAAATAAATCAAAACTAGATGAAATAAAATGAGTTGTTCATATTGATAATACATCTAGGTATCAAAGTGTTTCAGAAAAAAATAATTTAAATTATTATAAATTAATAAAATTATATAAAGAAAAAACAGGTATCCCAATTATTATTAATACTTCAATGAATACAAAAAAAGAACCTATTGTAGAGAGTCCTAGAGATGCTATTGCGATGCTACTTTCCACACAGTTAGATTATTTAGTAATTGATAATTTTTTTATATCAAAAAAATTAAATAATTATAAATACAAATTTAATTATGAAAATATTAGACTAAAAAGAAATTTGCTTTCCTATGAAAATAGGAAAAGTATTATTAATAGGAAACTGTTAATAGATAAATTAAAAATTTTATTTTCTAGTTTTGATTTTAAGTTTGATAATTATTTTTATGATGAAAAAATTATATTTTTTATAGATTGAGATAAATATATTATTGAAAAATTTTCAAAAAATATTAATTATTTATTTCATAATAATAAAACTTGATTAATAAAAATTTGAAAGTACTCTATTAGTGATGAAAAAATAATAGAATTAATATTTTATAAGCTGGATATTGATAGCTATATATATTCACAGAATTATATTTTAAATGATTATTAAATGATAACTCAAATATTTTATTCTCAGGTTCTTTTTCCTTCTATTACTTATGATAACTATATTGACTCAGATGTAATGCAGTTAAAACAAATAATTGAAGAAGATTTTTGATTAATTAAATGTATATTTAGGTGTATAGAGTGAAATTATTTTAATGTGTATTTTAAACATAAAGACTTTGTAGAGGATAAGACTTTACTTAATTCAAAGAATTGGTATATATATTGATGAGACTGAGAATGACTATTAAGTAGTGTAGTAAATACTATAAATCTATGAAAGAAAAAACAGACAGATTTTAATTTTTTTAAGGAAAAGGAGTTTTATGATAAAATTCCTTTTTGAACAGTATTATCTATTACAAGTAAATGTAATATATTTTGTAATTATTGTTTTAATGATTATGATTATCCATTAAATACAAGAAATTCAAGAAAAACAATGAGTTTAGATCAGTATAAATATATAATTGATGAACTATATAAAGCTTGAACTAGAGATATAATACTTACTTGATGAGAACCATTTGTATGTTCTTATTTATGGGATTTACTTGATTATTTGAAAGAAAAAAATATTTTTATAAGGATAAATACTAATTGAACCTTAATTAATGATAAGGTTTTAAAAAGACTGAATGATAATTATGTTGTTAATTTAATGGTATCTATTCATGAATTTAATAATAATGATTATTTTGAAGTTAACAAAACTTGAGCAAAAAATATACAATGAATTAAATGATTAAACAATTTTGAAGAAAAGTTTGAAAAAAAGGTTATAGAATTAAGAAAAATAAAAAATTATAAAAATATAAGCTTGGATGTTATGACTATTTTAAATCCAAAAAATATCTTTAATTTAGAAAAAATTTATGATTTTATATTAGGTAATTTTGAAATAGAGGATTGGCATTTTTTTAGACTTTATTCTACTTGAACAACAAAGTGAATATCTAGATCTATGATATCTTTGGCAGTTGCTAAATTATATAAATTAAATAAGGTATATAATAGAAGTTTTAAAATAGTTGATAGTATACCATTTTGTGCAACAAAAAATCCAGAAATAGCATGACAAGTAATTGATTGAGAATTATCACCACATCATAATGTAAAGACAATTATAACTACTACTTGATGAGTACAAATAATGTCAGCTTTTGATACAACTTTATGAAGTATTTTTGAGGAAGGTATTGAAAAAATATGGCAATGAGAGTTTGTACAAAAAATGCTGAATAATTGATATTTACCTGATGAATGTCATGATTGTAAATTTAAAGAAGAATGTAGGGGATGATCTAGGATGGATTGAAATATTTATAAATGAAGCTATAAGGCTTTTGATCCTCTTTGAGATATTAATAATAAAGTAATAAATGAATAAAAAAGAATTTCTAAATAAAATAAAACAAACAAAAAATCCTTACTTTGCTAAGGATATTTTATCATTGTTTTTGAAAAAAGAAGTTTTTATGAAAAAAATATATTCCCAAATAGAATACTTATGAATAAAAAGATCAGATATTAATATAATTAGTGATATAACCAATAAAATTAAGAAAAATAAAGAAACTTTTATAGATGAAAAATCAAAAGATATTTATTATAAAGCTAGATCTATTTGATGTACTTTATGTACTTTATGAAAAGGTGTTACAGTAGTACTTAGTTATAAGTGTCATAGAGATTGTTTTTTTTGCTATGAAGAAACACCTCAAGACCCAAAGGTAAAAATTGATCCATATAGTAGTAATGATATGGAAAAAATTTATTCAATTATAGATACAGCATTTAAGGATTCTAGCAATAAGACTTTAGCAATAACTGGGGGAGAGCCTTTCTTATTTACTGATAAAGTTTATGAGATTTTAGATTATGTAAATAAAAATTATTCTTGAAAGCATACAAGAATATACACTACTTGAGATATAATGAATCAAGATATATTATCAAATTTAAAAAAATTGAAATTAGATGAAATAAGATATAGTATAAAACCTTATGAAGAACCAAAGTTAGATCTTTTTAAAATGACAAAAAAGTATATAAAAACAGTAATGATAGAAATGCCAGTACAACCAGATTCTAAGGAGTATATGTTAGATATTTTATCAAAAATAGATAAAGCTTGAGATATAGATGGAATTAATTTAAATGAATTGACATTTAATAATTTAAATAAATTTAAGTATAGGGAACATAATTATACTTTAGATTTACCTGATTCAAAAGATCAAGTTTATCATAGATATTTTGATGTACCAAAAATAGAAATATGAGTGACTTGAAGTAAACAGTTATGTTTAGAATTAATAGAGTATTTTTCTTGAAAAAAAGCTAATTTTTTTATGCATTATTGTGATTTAGATACAGTATCTCATCACCATTATCTTCATAAAAAAAATGTGGCAAAGACATTAGGTAATTGATATGAAGAAATTACTAGGTATGGATTGAATAAAGTATTAAGAATTTATTCTAATTTACCTAAAGTAAAGGATTTATTAACAAGTAATAATATAACTAATTATAATGATTATTGAAATTATATTGAAACAGGTATAGCTAATTTAGCCCTTTTTAAAGATAAATGATTTTTACAAGCAATTATTTATAAAACTTATGATAATAGTTCACTAGTAGATTATGAATTAATTAATTTATAGTATGAGTAGTTTTGATTATAAAAATAATGAGGTAATAAAATGATTTAAGTTATTGGATAAACAAGAACTGTGGCCTGCTAAAGAGGTTATGACTCTTTTTTGATATAAAAATGAGGAAGAGAGTTTTCTTGATTTACTTAAAAAAGCAAGAAATATATGTGAGATGAAAGGTGTTGATCCTAAAAAACATTTTTTGTGAGATATGGAAGATTTAAATAGTTTATCATTAACAAAATACTCATCTTTTTTAATATCTATTTTTGCTGATTTGAAAAAAAAAGAGGTAACTTATGCAAAAATGTTCTTTGAAATAGAAATAAAAAATATGTATGTCTAAAAATAATATCTACATTTCCTGTAATGCTATAGTTTCTAATGACAATTGGTCAATTAGTTATTTATTTAAGTGAAAAATTTTTGCAATTTCTTTAGAAAGACTAAATAGAATAAAAGAGTTTCCAGATACTTACTTTGCTAATAGATTACCATCTTATCAAAAAGAACTATTTAATGGTATTACAGATAAAACAAGAAATTATAAAAAATTAATAAGTTTTAGAAATTATATATCAAAATTAATTAATGATACTTTGAAAAGAAAGATTGACTTTGATATAATAGATAAAATATATTTAATGAATTTTCCATTTGATATCACAATTAATTGATATGAAGAAAAAGTAGTTTCTGAAAAGAAGAATTTTCATCATTTATTTCATGCTTGTAGTGCTTATTTTCCTTCAAACTTTAAAAAATCAGCTATATTGTGTATGGATCATGATTGATGTGATGAGGAATTATGATGAGTAAATCCTATGCATTCAATATGGTATGCTAAAGATAATAAACTTGATTTCTTATATTCTGATAATTTTGATACAAATAAAAATCAAGTTTGAATAGGTACAGTATATCACATACATTCAAAAATATGTTCTTTAAATGAGGGGACCTTTATGTGACTTTCATGATATGGGAATCCTAAATTTAATAATGTTGATATTTTTGATTATTCATCAGGAGGGCCCTTAATATCAAAACAGTTTTTTGAACAATCAAAAGTATATAAATGAAAGCTAGATTCATATGATATAGAGTATGATAAAGAATTGGAACTTGAAAAAGATTTAATTAATAACTTTAAAAAATATTATTGAATAGAAAAATATGATACAGATGATTTAGTAAATTCAAAATATGCAGATATAGCTGATAATGTACAAAAACAGACAGAAAAAGCTATAATATTTTTAGCTAATAAAGCCTATGAATTAACAAAATCTAAGACATTATGTATTGCTGGTGGAGTCTGATTAAATATTTTAGCTAATACAAAAATCTTAGAGCAAACCCCTTTTGAGGAAATATTTGTTCAGCCTGCTTGTTCTGATGAATGATTATCTTTATGATGATTGTATTATTATTATCATATTATTAATAAAAATAATAAAAGAATAAGATTAGAGAATCCTTGATTAGGATTTGTTTATTCAAATGATTATATAAAAAACTGTTTAGAAAATTATTGTGATAAGCTAGATTTTAAGTTATTAGAGAATAAGAGTGAACAAGTAGCTGAATTATTAAATAATAATAAAGTAGTTTGATGGTTTCAGTGATGAAGTGAATTTTGACCAAGAGCTTTATGATATAGAAGTATTTTAGCTAATCCTAAATCAAAAAAAATAAGAGATAAAGTCAACAATATAAAGCTTAGGGAACTTTTTAGGCCTTTAGCTCCTGTAATATTAGAGGCAGACATTTGAACATATATGGAAACAGATAGAAAAAGTCCATATATGACACTAGTTGCTAAAGTAAAAAATAAATATAGAAAAAAATTAGAATGAATTACTCATATAGATTTCACAGCTAGATATCAAACAGTATCAATTAAAGAAAATACTGAACTATACAATTTACTAAAATCTTATAAAAATATTTCTTGAGTTTGAGTATTAATTAATACTTCTTTTAATGTAGCAAAAGAACCTATAGTTGAATCTCCAGTTGATGCTATAAAAATGTTTTTATCTACTGATTTAGATTATTTAATTATATGAGATTTTATAGTAGAAAAGAAAACTAAATATGATAATTTAAAATTTAATTCTAAAAGAGTATTAAAAAACTATAGTACTAATTTAAAGGAAACTATAAGAGATTTAAGAATAGTAAATACTTGCTCCAATAATTGTATATATTGTTTAGAGCAATCATACAGAATAAAAGATAAATTTATAAATAAAGTAAATATTTTTGATAAAATTAATAATTCAAATATATCTAATAGTATAAACTTTTATTGATGAAATCCATTACTTCATCCTGATTTAGAAGAAATTATTAAGTTTTCTAAAACAAAAATTGATAATATATGAATATTAACTAATACAAAATTTTTATCAAAAGATAAAATGGAAAAATTAACTGCTAGTTGATTAACTTCAATTTGATTTTATTTCAATTGTTTTGATAAAGATAAACATCTGCTTTTAAATGGATGATGAATAAGTCTAGGAGAGTTAATTAATAATTTGGATATTATAATAAACTCAAAAATATTTTATAAAGCTATAATTCATATAAATAAACAAAATATTGATAGGCTATATAAAGATATTTTATTGTTAAGTACAAGGTTTTGAGTAAAAAATATTGAGTTTGTAAATTATTTCCCTTTTGATAGACCTTATAAAAATAAAGAAATTTTAGAATATGATATATTAAAAAATAGAAAAAATATAGATAATTTGTTTAAAATTATAAAAAAGTTATGATTAAAAGTAGAGTTTATAAAATTTAGCAAAGATTTTTTTTGAGAGTACTTAGATTTTTATGATTTTAATAATTGAATTGTCTGACAAATATGAGAAGAAGATAAACAAAGATTAAGTTGAAAAGATAATCCTTTTTGTTATACTGAAAATAGATGTAAAACTTGTTTTATAAAAGATAGTTGTATTTTTTTACAAAAGAAAAATGTATGATAATTTATTAAAGATTTTTGATAAGAGGTTTTCTTGTCGTAATTTTGAGAAATGATATAAAATTCCAGAGGAGGATATAAAAAAAATGCTTTCTTGAGCATATTTATGACCTTCTTCTTATTCTTTGTGGCCTTTTGAGCTTATAGTTATTGATAATCCAAATTTAATAAAATTGATTGCAAATTCTATATGAGAGCATAGGTTTTGCCAAGATTGTTCAGTAATGATATTTGTTGCTCAGGAAAAATTAAAATATGAAAATAAATCAGAATGATTAAGAAGGGAATTATTAGCCGCAAATGAAGCTCATATTGATGCATCAATTGCTTGAACCTACCTTGATTTAGTTGCTACTTCCCTTTGATATAGTACAGTATGGATGTGATATTATGAAAATATTATATGAAGAAAAATATTAAGAATCCCAAATCATCTAGAGTTATTATATTACATTGCTATATGAAAAAACTCAGATCCCAATAAGTTTAAAAAACATTATTATAACACAAAATATAAGCAAAAAATATATACTATGAGATATTGAAATAAATATTATGATAACAAATAAGCAAATAAAAAATATACTAAAAGATTTTATAATAGATAATATAAAATCTATAAAAAATGATAAATATCATTGTGTTTTTGAGTTAATTATTGATTGAGAGAAATATATTTTAAAAAAACAACAAAATTTTAGTGATTTATTAAAATTAAATATAGATAAGTTTCTTAGTGTAAAGTGGATAAATAAAAATTATATTTTATATAAAAAAATTGAATGAACTTTACTTTCTTCTAAAAAATATAATAAGGAAGTTTATATTGATTTTATAGATTTTTTGAAATTATGGCATTGAAAATTAGAATGAAATAATAGTAATTTTTCAATAAAAAAACAGAACTATGATTTTAACTCTATAAAAAGAAACTCAAAACATTTATGAATAAATATAGGTGAATTAATAGAAAATATAAGAAGTATAGATTATAAAGATTATAGTTATGCAATTACGCATAATAATATAACTTTACATAATATCTTATATAATAAACATAACTTTTATTTAATTGATTTTGATACATTTTGATTTTGATATTTAGAGGATGATATATTTTGATATTTATATTATTTATATCAAGAAAAAATTGAATTAGATATCATAGATTGAGTAGTAGATAGAATAAAAAAAATATATGGTTATACAGATGGACAAATAAATAAATTTTTATTAAATTTTATATATAAAAATTTATGAGTTTTTTTATCAGAGAAAGATTATAGCTTTTTTCTGAAAGATAACTTATTTTTTGTAGTGTCTACATTAAAAATATTAAAAGATATATATAATAGAAATTAAATATTTTTACTATTTTTGGGACAGCTTTTTAAAAATAAGTTTTTTATTTAAGTCATTATTTAGTTTTCTAAAATATTTTAATCAGGCTATTTCTTTTTTTATCTTTACTTTATTTTGAAGTAAATCTATAATTTTTCATTTTAAAAAAAATACTGAACTATATTTTTTTTCTATACTTTGATCATAATTATCAATATAATAATTAAGAATTTTTGATTTATTTGATGTATTATTAAATAAGCAAGACTTATTATTTTCTAATTTATATAGAATAGTATTATTAGTAAGGCTTTGTTGTTTAAGTTTTTTCATTATAATAATTACAGGAATTTTTCAATTTATATCAAGAAATATTTTATATCATGCTTTATAATTTCAACTAATAGAGTTATAATTTATGATTTCTGGTTTTAAAAAATATAAGTAATCTCAAATATAAGATAGAAGATAGACTTTTTTATTTATTATTTTTTCATATATATTATTATTTAACTCTATTTTTATTACTAGTTTTTTTAAGTTATTTTTGGTAATAATATTTTTTTTGATTATTTCTTTAAAAAAATTTAGGTATAAGTTTTCATTTTTTACAATTGCATGAGGATAATTTTTATGTTTTAATAAATTAATAGTTTTTTTATCTTCTATAAAGGATTTTTCAATAAGTATTTTATTGTTTGAAAAATCTTTAAGTATATTTATATATATTTCTTCTTGATTTTTTAATGGATTTACTCCAATAAAAATAAAAGCTATATTGTTTAGATTACTTTTTATTGTTTGAATGTAGTTATTATCTACATTTATAGAGTATTGTTTTTCTATTTCTTTTTTTGTCTTTTGAGTTTTACAAACTCAAATTATATTATCTTTTACTCATTCTCATATTAAAAAATCTATTAGTTTTAATCATTGACGTCATAGTCAAATAATAATAATTTTTTTAGATTTTACTAAGTTTTTAATTAATTTCATAATTTAATTGATTTTTATTTTAATATAATTAAAATTTACTAAATTTTCAAACTTTTCTTAATAATATATTTATGAAAAATAAAAAAGAAATTTTAGAATTTATTAAAAATATAGATTATTTATTAAAAATTACAAATTTATTATGAATTAATGATTATAAAAATTATATTTTTACTTCACCATTTGTATATAATAAAATTGAGTGATGTAAGGATACCAAGTCTATAATGGAAGAAATATTAAAACAAAAATTATGAAGTATTAATTTAATAGAACTAAATTTTCAAAATATTGATATAGATATTTTTATAAAAATTCATAAATTACTTCCTAGTTATAAGGAAAATTTTCAGAAATGGATAAATTTGATGTATTATTCTACTATTAATTTAGAGAGTCAAAAAAATGGTAGAAAAATAAACAAAATATTTACAGATAACAATAAATTAATAAATATAAATACTTTAAGTGTTAAAGAAATAGTGTTTTGACTTGATTTAATGTTTTTAGAATGAAAAAAACTACTAGAAAGTAAAAATAATATTAATTGTCAAACAAATAATTTATTATTAATGCTTATAAGTGATTATAGAGATATATTGGAATGAACAAGAGAAAAAAGATATAATTTTAATAAACATGAGATAGATAAAAATATGAAATATATTGAACAAGCTTTATGAAAAACAAGAATAGAGTTGTTTTCTTTAAATTTTATACAACTAATTAATAGTAATATATGAACTATAAAAGACTAGAGATGTATTTGTGATGGACTTGTAATAACAAATGTATTTTTTGTGTTGAAATGAAAACAATGGAAAAAATGTGGAAAACTAAGGTTACAGAAGCTGAAATTTTTAAAAAATTAATTAAATATAAGCAGAAATGATATAACCATGTAACATATCTTTGATGAGAACCATTTATACAACAAAATTTTTTATTTGCATTAAAAATATGAAAAAAGCTTTGATATACAATTATGGTAACAACTAATTGAAGTATGATTCAATATGAAAAAATTGCAAAAAAATATTTGCCATATATAGATGAATTAATTATATCTATACCAATTATTGATAAAAATTTACAAGTTATAATTAATCATACAAAAGCAATTGTTGATTTTGATAATGTATTTAAAAATATTGAAAAATATTGGGAAGGGAGATTTTTAAAGGTTAATACAGTATTAAATCCCTTAAATATAGATAATATTTTTCCAATTGTAGAATTTTTAAATAAATATAAGGTAAGAGAGCTATCTTTTACTTATCCTGATATAGATGTATATAAATACTCAAGAGAACATATTAAAAAATATTTAATAATGCCTTACTATGAAGTAATAAAAAAGATAAAAAAGTCAGTAGAATTTGCTATTGAGTCATGAATAAGGGTAAAAATTACAGATATACCATTTTGTTTTCTACCAGATGAATCATGGATAAAATATACAGATGATTATGATTATGAGTGAAGAACTAAATTAATGTACCATTGATGAGAGTTTACTAGAAAATGAGCAGAAGAAAGAATTTGAGATTTAAAAGATGTACTTGATAAGAATAATGATGACCATCATTGAAAAGAACAAATAAATTCAAGAATGAGAAAATATGTAAAAGAGTGTGAAAATTGTAAGTATTTATGATTGTGTTGGTGAATAGCTGAATGCTATGATTATATTTATAAAGAACAAAAAATTAATCCTATAATATAGTTATGAAAAAGAAAATAAAAAATGTTAAATTTGAATATTTTATTAATGAAATTATAAGAGTTAATTATAGATGTAATTGGAAATGTATATTTTGTAATGTCTCAGAAGTTAATAATTATTGAGATAATGATATAGATTATAAAGAGGTTGTAAAAAAAATAATATTATTAGCAAAAAAATACAATTTAAAAGAAAGAAAAAAATTGTTATTATCTTTTTCTTGATGAGAGCCGACTTTAAATAAAAACTTAATAAATTATATTAAATTAGCAAAAAAAATTTGAATTTGAAGAATTCAAATTCAAACAAATGCAAGTTTGTTGTATAATGATCTATGACTAATAGATAACTATATACTTGCATGATTAGATGAAGTATTTATAGCACAACATTCTCATGATCCTTTTGTAAATAAGGATTTATGAGTATTTACAGAGTTTGATAAATTTTTAAATTGGTTTGAATATGTTAAAAATAAAAAAAGTATTTTATTAATTTTTAATATTGTTGTTACAAAACTTAACATATATAGTTTAATAGATTATTTAGATAAACTTAAAGAAAATGGAGTGTTTAATCATATATATAACATATCTATATGATTTGTTCAACCAAATTGATATGCTTGGAAAAATAAAAATAAAGTATTATTAACATTTGATTGAAAAGAAAAAGAAGAGATTAATAAAATAATTAATTATTCTAAACAAAATAATATTTTATTAGATTTTCATTATACATCTCCACCCCTTTGTATAGTTGAGAATATAGAGTATAATTTAGAATATAAAAAATTAAAACTTTTAGAAGAACAAAGTAAAGAGAATAAACTTGATCCAAGTTTGGATAGTTTCTTTTTTATGAAATCTCAAAAAGTTAAAATTGATGAATGTAGAGGTTGTAAATATGACAAATATTGTTTTTGATTTTATAATAATTGGATAAACTTTATATGAAAAGAGCTTTTAGTAAAAAGAATCAATGAATTTAAGCAAAATTATTAATTTTTTAATAGAATGGTAATTTTGCAGAAGTCCTTTAAGTAATAAAAATATATGTTAAATAAAATTAATAATTTTATAGAAAAATTATTATCATTAAATTTTCCAGATTCAATATATAAATATACTTTTTTGTATAATGAATTACTTATAAGTATTTTTATAAATAATACTTTTGTTTTATTTTGAGTTAATTATAAAGTTAATTCTATATTAATTAATTACTATTCTTGAAATAAAACAATTTATTGAAAAAAGTTAATGCTACTTTTGTTAAAGTATGAGGAATTATTTTATAAAATATTAAAAAATTGAAATAAACAATTATCTAATTTAAGAGAAGAATCAGATTTTATAAATATTTTTGATAAAAATGAATATAATTTGTTTGATATAGATTTAAGATTATCTTATACTTTTTTAGATGATTATGCTTGGAGAAGACAAATTCAAGAAGAGTTTTATTTTGATGAAAAGGTATTAAGTATCTATCACAGTGATTTTGAGTGCTCTAAGTGTTATTGACCAATAAAATCTTTTAATACTTTTACAAATCATCAAAAATTAATTGAAGAAAGTATTGAAGATGAGGATAATGGTTCTGATTTTTTATATACAAATATTAATGATTATGAATCAATTACAGTATGATGAAATGATAAGATTTCAGAAATTATTTCTGATAAAAAATTATTAAATAATTATGATATAGTAAAACTGGATAAAACATGTATATCTGTTATAATGTGAGATGACTTAACTTCAATTATTAAGTATAATAAGTTAAATAAAAATAAAATGATATACATGGATCAAAATATAGATAGTCCATATAGGGCAGTTATAAATTATTTGAAAAATATTTTTATTAATGAAACTAAAAAAAATAATGAAACTATATTTTTTGGATTAAATAAAGAAAAAAATACATTTGAAATTATTGAATTTTTGTATGTAAATTTCTGAATAAAGGTTTGAAGTATATTATTACCTCATATTAATGTTAATGACTTGGAAAATATTTTAAATTATAAGTTGGCTGTATTTTTTACTTGAAGAGAGGTTAAGGCTCAGAGTGTTTTTAAGCTTTATCCAATAGATAATATTGAATTAACTATTCCATATGGCTTAACTAATATGTATAATTTTTATAAAAATGTTCTTAGGAAATACTGAAAAGATAATGAAATAAGTATAGTCCAGGATTATATAAATAATCTAAAAAGTACAAATATATCATTATTTGAAAAATCAAAATGATTATGAATTGGATTTGTTATTTTTGATTTTCATATAAAATATTTTCTTGAGGATAACTTTAGGGGAGTTCCTATTTTATCCTTATTAGAGGATATGTGATTTAATATTAATTTTTTTATTTTTAAAAATTCAAATAAATATGCATTAGATATAGAAAAGTTTAGAAATATGTGATTTAATATATTATTTTCACAAGATAAAAAAAAGTTAGATAACTTTATTTCTTCAGAAAATACTCAATTATTTTATTCTGAAATTTCCAATGATTTAAGAATTTTATCTAAACACAAACAACAGTTTTCAATATGAGATTTAGAGTATTGAATAGAAGGTTTTTTTAGAACATTTAAATTGTTAATTAATAAGTGTGAAAAGGTAAAATATATTGAAAAAAATTTTGTTTATTATTTAAATAAGTAATATGGATTTAGTTGAAAAATATTCTCAAGTTTATGGTAGCCCTTTCTTGACAGGTGTATTTATGTGAGTGAATGCTATTAGAGATGTAGCTTTATATGTTGATTGACCTGATTGTATATTTTATAAATCTGATTTGTTGTATAAAACTCATGATATTTTTTCAGATTTAAAAAGTATTAATACTGATACAAAACTATATTTTTCATGAAAAATGCCAAATAAAATGGTAAGAGCTTATGATGATAAAATAAAATCTAAGTTAAAATATATAGATGCTAATAAAAAATTTAATTTATGAGTTATCACTTGTATGCCTGTTACTTGATTACTTGCAACACAATATAATAATATATTTTCTGATTTAAAAAAAGACTTTATTTTTGTTCCATCATATACAGATAAATTTCGGATTGATTGATATTCTATTTTCTTGAGAGAATTAGCTAAAAATATGGACTTTAATTTAAATAAAGAAAAAAAGAAGTTAAATATTTCAATAATTTGATATTTATATGATAGAAACGAATGAGATTGTATTTGAAATATTGAGGAAATAAGAAGAATTTTATGATTAATTTGAGTAAAAATTAATTCTATATGGTTAGATTGATGAAAATTAGATGATTTAAAAAATATTAAAGAATCAGAGTTATTAGTATCTTTACCAAATTGACTTTATGCTTCAAAAATATTATCAAAGAAATTATGAGTCCCTTATATAGATTTAAATATACCATTTTGATTAAAATCTACAATTGATTTTATTAATAATATATGAAAGAAATTATCAATAGATGATTCTATTTTATTTAAGGTTATACAAACAGAGTTAAAAATTATTAAAAAGTCAACAGATTTTATAGATGATAGAGTATTTTCAGGAATAAATTATATATATTGATGAAATCCTGATTTAAAAGAAGGTATTGTTGATATATGAAATTATTTATGAATGAATATTTTGAAATCTTATTCATATACATGAGATAAGTTACCAAATAAATTAGATATTGATTCAAATAAATTAAATTTGCTTATATGAAATTCAGATTTTTTTATTGATTGATTAGACTATAAAAAGATAGAGTTTTGATTTCCTTCATATAATACACATTATTTATTAAATAGACCATATATGTGATTTAAGGGATTTTTGATTTTTATTGAAAATCTATATAATGAGTTAAAAAAGGAAAATCCTTTATACTAAAAAATAGTTGTTTTTTTATAATTTAATTTATATATATGAAAAAAATTGTTATATACTGAAAATGATGAATTTGAAAATCAACTACTTCAACTCATTTATCTGTTGCATTTGCAAAAACTTGATTAAAAGTATTACAAGTTTGATGTGATCCAAAACATGATTCTTGTAAAAGAATTTTAGACTGAGTAAGAGATATTCCAACTGTTATTGAGTTATCAAAAAATAGAGATATTTTTGATTTTACAAAAGATTTAATAGTTCATGAGTGAAGGTTTTGAATTGATTGTATAGAAGCTTGAGGGCCAATAGCTTGATTATGATGTGCTTGAAGGTGAATATCTCTCATGTTTGAAATATTTGAGGAGATTTGATTATTAGATGAAAAAAATTATGATGTAGTCATCTTTGATGTACTTTGAGATGTTGTTTGCTGATGATTTGCATCACCCTTAAAAATATGATTTGCTGATCAAGTATATATAGTGTTATCTGAAGAAATAATGAGTATGTATGCAGCTAATAATATATCAAAAGCAATTGTTAATTATAAAAATAATTGAATATGACTATCTTGAGTTATTTTAAATTTGAGAAGTAATGATAGTGATATATCTGTTGTTAAAGATTTTTGTAGAACTATATGAACAGATATTGTGTGAATAATTAAAAGGTCTTCTTGAATTCTGAAAGCTGAAAAAAAGAATATGACTCTTTATGAATTTGATGAATTAGATACAGATTTAGAAGAGTATGATAATTTAAGAGATTTTATATTTAATAATTCAATAAAAATAATTCCAAAACCTTTTACAGATAAAGATTTTGATGATTTTATTTATGATAGATTTTATTAATAAAAAAAAGAATGAAATATAGTATAATAAATCATATTACAAGCTCATGTAATTACAATTGTACTTATTGTGATGTTATTAAGGATGGAAAAAAACTGGATGTTGAAAAAATAGATGAAATTATTGAGTTTATAAAAATAAATTATAAGAACATTTGAGATTTTAAATTCTTTTGATGAGAACCATTATTAGTTTTTAGGCAAATAGAAAAGATAATAGTAAATACAAAAAAATATATTGAAAATGATTTTTTTGAGATTGTAACTAATACCTCATTGTTAAGTGATAAACATTTAGATTTTTTTTCAAATAATTTTAAAACTATCTATTTAAGTATAGACAATGAAAATAATTTTAATAAAGATTTATTTAATAAAATTATTAATGATTATAATACAATAGAAAAAAAAATATATATAAATCTTGTAATAGATCCAGCTAAAATAAAACAAGCAAGAGAATTATTTTTTGAACTTTATAATTTATGATTTAAGTGATACAATTTATTACCTGTATATTTTACTAAAACTTGGACGAAACATCAACTTTTAGATTTATCAAATTTTATTAGAGAAGTTTTAGATATTAGTTTAAATGATAAATGATTAAGAATGTATTGATTTATAAAAGAAAAATGAGATGATTCAAAATTATCATATAATTCATTATTTTTAGATACTGATCTTAAAGTTTATTATTCAGATATTGTTTCAACATATATGTGAAAAAAATATAAAAAATGATTATTTATATGAAATACATATGAATTATTGTTAAATAAATTATCTGATGAAATAATTAAAGACAAAAAGAAATTATTTGAAGCTATAGAAAATAGTATAATAAATAATAAAATATGACAATTTCAATTGCATAAAATAATGGATTATTTTTCTGAATATTTAAATAAAAAAACTAACTTATAGTTAGTTTTTTTATTATTTCTAATAAGTAATTTGAAATATATAATATTACTTTATTGTCTAAAAAGTAAGTAACTAAAAATCAAATAAAAATATAAGGAGCAAAAGCAAATACTTTAAGAATTCTTATATTATTTAAAGCTTTAATATTATGTTTTATATGACTATCTGATACTATTTTATATATTTTTTGCAGTTTTTTTACATCTTTTTTTTCTAAAGGTAGTTCTATATTATAAAAATAGTGTGTAGGGGTACTTTCAAAAAGATTTTTATTTTGAATTAATATATCTTGTTTTCAAAAAGTTTGAATTAAGTGATTTTTATCAATTATATCTCATATTTTTAGATTTTTTATATTAATATAGATCATCTCTGAGATTCAGAAAGTTAATTTATAACTATAAACTAGTACTTTAAAAGTAATATAAATTAGTATATATAATGTAAAAATAATGACTAGAGAATTAATAATTTCTTCAGGATTTATTAAGTATTGTTTAAATATAAAAATTCATAATAAGATAGATAATAATAGTACAAAAAATCATTGTATAATACTTGTTTTAATTCATGATATTTTTTTAAAATATTCTTTAAATATATTTAATACTTTTATCACTAAGAAAAGTCAAGCTAAAAATATTAGAATAAATCAAAATATTAGATAGAAGTGATATTCCTGTATTAAAGTATTTATAAAATTAAATCAGTTTTGGTTTTCTGTTATTAACTCATTGAATAAGTATATTCTAGATAATCTTATACATGTAAAAATTATTAAAAAAATAAGTAATCAATTTAATATTATTGAAAAATTATTTCATCATTTATTTTTTTTATAATTAATCCACTTTTCTTTTAAGTCAAGTTTTATATTATATATTATATTTTTGATATGTCATTTATAAAAAAAACATTTACCAAGATAAAACCAAAAGAAATAAGCTATTAAATAAGCTAAAGTAATAAGTGCTATATTTCATATAAATGGTACTATTCCTATTTGAGGAATATATAAGCTTAATACAAGTAAGTATTTAGCATCTCAAGCAGCCCATAATCAAAAATAAAATAATAGAAAAGAAACTAAGAAAGCAAGAAATGTTTGAATAAAAAAAGAAGCTAGATTTATATCATAACTAACAAAAGTAAAAATATATGAAAATGGTAATAAAACTAACAAATATATTAAATATTTGTTAGGTATTTTTTTTGTTTTTATATCTGAATATACTATTTTAAAATTTATGTATAAAAATAAAATAATTATTATGTAAAAAATATATCCCATTAATTATGTATAAAAAATATTAATATAATTATATTAATATAATTATATTATGCAAAAAATACTAACAATATTTGTAATATATTTAAAAATATTAGATAATAATTAAAAAAATAAAAATAATTTTAAAATATTACTATTTTAGTTATACTAAAATAGTAATATTTTTTGTATAGTAGAAAAATGGAAAATAAACAAAATTTGTTAAATAAAGAAAAAACAATAAAACAAAATCGTATTTGGGTACGTATAGCCAGTTCATGTAATAATAAATGTGTATTTTGTTTGGACTCAAATGCTCATGATGGTACATTTGTAAGTGAGGATAAAGTAAAAAAACAAATAAAAGAATGATATAAAGCCTGATATGAAAATAGAGTAATTATATCTTGATGAGAAGCTTCTATAGATCCAAAGTTTGCAGAATATATAAGTTATGCTAAAGAGTTAGGTTATGATAGAGTTCAAACAGTTACAAATGGTAATATGTTTGCTATTGAGTCTTTTTGTAAAAAAGTATTTGATGCATGACTAGAGGAAGTAACATTTTCTTTTCATGGCCATACACCTAAACTTCATGATTATCTAGTAGATACTCCATGAGCATTTAAAAAATCATTAAAATGATTAATTTATATAAAGAAAAATTATCCTAATGTGATAATAAATATAGATATAGTAGTAAATAAAATAAATGTTGCTTACTTACCTGATATTGTTAAGTTTTTTATGAAATTATGAGTGTATGAGTATGATATATTACAGATAATACCATTTTGAAGATGATTTCAAGAAAATAAGGAAAAATTATTTTATAATCTAGAAGAATATTCAGAAAAACTAACTCAAACATGGAAACTATCAAAAGTTCCAGGAATGTATATGTGGACAAATCGTTTTCCAGCTGAAGCCTTTGAATGATATGAAGATTTGATTCAAGATCCTAGAAAAATAAAATCAGAAGTATTTTGAGAATCAAAACATCAATTTGAACCATTTATTAAAACATGATGAAAACTAAAACCTGACTGTTATTGACAAGCTTGTGATGTTTGTTTTCTAAAACAATATTGTCATGACTTTATTAATAATAGTGAAACAAAAAAGATAAAAGAAAATGAGAATAATTATATTCTTAGATGAGAAGAATTTCCAAGTGAAGTATATAAAAAATATTGAGAAAATTCTAAAGAATTTTTAGATTTTTTAAAAAATAAAGCGAAAGAAAAAGAGTTAATAAATGTAGCAAAATGTTTATGATGAACATGAGTATTTGAAACATATAATGATATAAAGGAAGAAAATACTCTAGAGGATTATACATTTAAATATATAAAAAATCTTTATAGAAAAAAATCACTTAGATGTAAAAACTGTAAGTACTATAAAGATTGTGAATGACTTCATATAAATTTTATTAGGAGTTATTGATTTAAAATTTTAAAACCAGTAGAATAATGGCAAATATATGATACATACAAGTAAATAGATACTGTAATAATCAGTGTCATTTTTGTAGTAATCCAAGTAACTGAAAAAATATAAGTTTTGAAAGGTGAATTGAACTACTAGATGATTTTAAAAAGAAAAATTATGCTTGAATAATTTTTACATGATGAGAACCTACTTTATCACCAGATTTAGCTAAATGGATAGCATATTCTAAAAAATTGTGATTATGAAATAGAATAATATCAAATGGTATGAAATGTAGTGATTATGAATATACAAAAACTTTAAGAGACTCATGACTTGAGCTTGTTCATTTTTCTGTATATAGTTGTTATCCAAAAATTCATGATTTCTTAACAGATACACCTTGAAGTTGGGAAAAATTAATGAAGTCTATTTCAAATGCTTTGAAGCTTTGAATAAGGGTACAAATAAATACAGTACTTAATCATTATAATGAAAATCATCTTGATAAAACTGTTAAATTTTTAACTAAATATTTTCCAGGTATAAGACATTTTATATGGAATAATCTTGATCCAGAGATGATGAGATCAACAAAAATAGCTAGATCAACTTTACCTGATTATGATTGATTTAAAGATTCTTTGAATAGAGCAATGCAATATTTAGATTCAACTTGAAGGACTTTTAGAGCAGAAAAAATGCCTCTTTGTTATATTAGGTGATTTGAGTGGAGTTCAACTGAAACAAGAAAAATAGTAAAAGATGAAGAAAGAATAGTTCATTTTTTGGATTTTAGAGAAAAAATACATGAAACAGATTTTGAGCATGAAAAGCTGCCTGAGTGTAGTAAGTGTGATTTAAATAGCATATGTTCTTGAATATATGAACATACAGAGTTTTATAGTTATGTTAAAGCATATCCTCAAAAGTTATCTAAGGAGGAAAAACAAAAAATAATTGATAAAATAAAATTATAATTTTTATTTGTACTTATTTAAAAAATAAATATATTATATAGTATAATATATTTATTTTTTTACATTAAGACATAATGGAACAATTTATAAAAAAAGAAGTAGGAGCAAATAATTTTGAACTACTTATTGATACTAATCTTTTTACAAAAGAAATAGTATTTAAATCAGCTTTTATATTTCTAGAAAAATGATATTTTTTCTTTAAATTGGATGCTGATAACAATATTATTATGCAATTTAGATTAAAAGAATGAGTAAAAGAAAATCCTGAAACTGTAATATGAGATTTTTCTGATGAGTTATTAAATAATACACTTAGAGAAAAGGTTTTTGAAGAGAATAAAGAAGTAAGGACTGAAATAATAACAAGTTCTTTAAAAAATAGTTTAAGAGAAGCTGAATTACCTAATAACTGGAAAGGTTATGAGTATTCAGGTGATTCATATTTTGAAGAATGATGACATACAGATAATAATGAAGTAGTAGATTTTGATAAAGATATAGATGATATATTAAAAGAAATAGAAAATGATCCTGAATTAAAGGTAGATGAAGAAGAAATAGATAAGATTTTAAAGGAGATTGAAGAAGAAGAAAAAAATGAAAATACTTGAGTTAGTTTAGATGTAGATGCTGTAGAAAAAGTAAAAAAAGATTTTAATAACAAATAAAAATATCCTAGTTACTAGGATATTTTTATTTGTTAAAGAATGGTGGAGTTATAGTTTTTATTAATGGGTTATATTCTATAACTATATTGTAAATATAATATGAATCAGAAGTAGGATTATCTATAGTTCAAGGATCAGTTATGTATCTAGCATATTTAGAGTCACTATTACATATAATTTGATTAGTTGCATTCTCTCTACAAGTTCATCATCAAATTACTTTTCAAGTTAAATTAGGTAATCATGATTTAATAAAATATCTTCTTAGATAATTTAGATCATATTTTTGGGCTATTTTTGGATCACTACAATCAGTTACATAATAAGGACATTCTACAGTATTTTTCTTAGATCCTCATAGTGTATTAAATGAGAATACAGATCAATATATATGTAATTGATTAGTAAATTTTGTTATACTACTATATCAATCTAGTTCATTATTTCAATCATATGCTATCAATGATTTTTCTACAAAAATATTTCATACCAAATTTGTAATACTTGGATCTATATAAAGGTTTCATCAATTACCATTTTCATCTTTTAGCACTACTATTCAAAGAATATCATTACTTTTATTATTATAATACATATCTTTTGTAATATATAAGTTTCCTCCTTCTACAATAATTGTTTTTTGTCATTTTATTAATATATCATCAACACTTCATAATTCTACATCTTTTCATTTATAATATACTACATTATTATTATTAAATAAATAAGCTTGTCATGTATTAAATTCAAATCAAGTTTTGTTTTTTATATCAGTAGTATTGGTTGTTGAATTTAAAGTAGTTGTATTTATATTATTATATATATTTTTTTTCAAATCTTTAATAATACTTGATTTGTTTATTATTCAGCTAATACTATTTATATCTCAATCAGAATTATTACTACTTATAAATTTAACTCATTCTTGAGAATATGTTGCTCATGATATTTTTAATGACATATGTGAAAAATCAGAGGTATAAGTTGAATCATGATAATTAGCTTTTCATATTATATCTTGATTAATAATAACTCTTTTTCATAAAATATAGTAAGAAAGGTGAGAGGAAAGATAGACTTCTTCTAAATCATCTATATATGCTCATGGACTTATCTCAAGATTTGTAAAAATATTTTTATTAATATCACTACTTGTCTTTCCTAAATTTGTAATAGAATTAATATCATCATTAGTTCAATTATTTTTTACAAAATCTTGATTTGTAGAATTATCTATAGTACTATATTTTAAATTTAATTTTTCTAAACTTTCTTGTTCTCATCAAAATTCTAAATAAATCTGTGTTTGAGTTGATGTAGTTTTATTTTGCTTGATATTTAAAGAAGAGTCTTGTTTTATTCACTCAATGATTCAAGAATCTTCCAAACTTCAAGCTATATCTAACTTATATAGTGGTTTGAATTGAAAATCAATTTTATTATTATTTAAAGTTAAAATTTTTTTCCCTGTAATGTCTGATAATCAGACCTCTATATTATTAATATCAAAATTTCCATCTACATATTCTCTTCCATCACTTGCTCAAGCTTCATATGTTGGTGCATATATTTTAAATTTTGCTGTATATTTTCAATTAGTATTACCAATATTAATTGTTTTATTAGATTTTATATGAGTTCAAATTTGTTCAGTATAATCAAGTGACTTATCAATTAAATAATCATCTATTAGACTAGTTAATAAAATACCACTAGATCATTCATTAGTATATTGATTTAGATATAAATCATTATTATATCTATAATCTAAAGTAATTTCTCTAAGAACTGTATAATCAGATCTTAAAACTGGAATTACTGCATTTCAATATTTATCTTTTAAGGTAATTTTTAATTTTTTTTCTGTTCAATCAGCTACAGAATTAGGATTTGTTAAGTCATCTGAATCAATTGTAGATTCAATATTATTACCACTTGCATAAACATGATATGTAAACTCAGCAATATTATTTGTACAGTTATCAGCTTCATCACATACTTTTGTTATTTTATATGTATAGTCTCTGTAGTTATTATTATGTCTATCATCTACACCATCAACTATACTTATATCAAAATTACTTGTTAATTTTTCATTACTTGAAGTATGTGGATTAAAACTTGTTTTATCAGTTGTTTTTTCAAATTCAGATCTTATTTCAATTATAGGAGATCAATTGTTCTGGCGTACACCAATAGAGAAATCTTCTTGATTATATGCATGTATATAATCATCATTTTTACTTACTCAAGTTCAATAAATATCATTAACATTAGGTGGTGTTTTATCAATTTTTACAATTGAAACATCAGAGTAAACATATCAGTTTCAAGCTCTATCTTTTGCTCTAAAACAAATATAATAAGTTCAGTTGGTATCAAAAGTTTTAGATGTTCAATTAGTCCAATCTCAAGAACTATCACAATTAAAATTACTACTTTCAACTCTATACTTTTTAGAAGTACATCATGAGTCAGAGTCACTACAGTTAATAGAAACAGTTACATTATTTTTTGTCCAAATATCATGTTTTAAATTAGTATAGCTTACAGTTGGATTAGTTTTATCAATTTTTACAATTGAAACATCAGAGTAAACATATCAGTTTCAAGCTCTATCTTTTGCTCTAAAACAAATATAATAAGTTCAGTTGGTATCAAAAGTTTTAGATGTTCAATTAGTCCAATCTCAAGAACTATCACAATTAAAATTACTACTTTCAACTCTATACTTTTTAGAAGTACATCATGAGTCAGAGTCACTACAGTTAATAGAAACAGTTACTTCATCTTTTGTCCAAGTATCATGTTTTGAATTAATATAATCTACGGTAGGAGGAGTTGTGTCTATATTAGTAACACTATAGTTAATAGGAGTTTGGTTTCAAGCAGTATCTTTTAGAGTGATAATTCAAGATTCATTTACAGAAACAGTTTTATAATATGTGTAGTTACCACTTGTAGTAGTAGTAGACCAACCAGGAATATTGTACATATTACAGTTACTTCTTCATGAATCTTCACATTTGATAGTAATATCTACAGTACCATTAGTCCAATTAGTATTTGAGTAAGTTACAGTTCAAGTAGGAGCTATTTTGTCAATAAAATTAACATTGTAATCAATAACACTTATATTTCAAGCACCATCTTTTAGAGCAATACTAGAATCTTCATTGCTAGATAAAGTTTTTGAGTAACTATTACCTGAAATAGTCCAGTTAGCCATATTATACATAAGACAATTACTACCTCAATTATCTGAACAAGTAATAGTAACAGTAACATCTTGATTAGTCCAGTTAGTTGTAGAATAGCTTACAGCTCAAGTAGGAGCTGATGCATCCCATGATTGACAAGAAGTTGTTCAAGAAGGAGTTGCATTATTATTAATAGTAACTCTTCACTTTACTTCACCAGAACTACCATTATCATATTCATTATCTCATCTACATAGAGTAGTTTTTGGTGAAGAAGAAGTACAGTAACTACCACTTGTACCACAATCTGATCAATTTGTTGATTCAGTCCAAGAGTTATTTATATCTGTATACCGAGCAGCATTTGCACTACAAACAGATATTAGGAAGAAAATAATTGAAATTAAAATTCTTTTTGTTGTGTTCATATTTTCATATTTAAATATAATATATATTAATTTAATCATATTTTTTAAATAAATGCAAAAATAGCTTAATTTTTATTTGTTTATAATGAAAAAATGATTATATTATATTAGAAAAATTTATATATTTTTAAGTAACGAATTATGAAAAAAAATTTTGAATTATCTTCTGAACTTTATAGTAAGGGGAATGTAATGAAAGCTATTGAAGATTTTAAAGATATTGCAACTATAGAATTTGATAATTATAAATTAATTATTAGTTGAGAAGATGATGATGATATTGAGGAAACTTTTGCTGAATTATTAAACTATATTATTTCTTTAGAGTGTTAAAAAATGACTAATTTACTATCAAAACAAATAATTGAAAAATTAGATACAAAAAAACTATGATTTTTTAGATTTAAAAAGCTAGATAATGATACTATGCTTATCACAAACGATATATGAGCATTTAGTTATCTAACAAATATAGAATTTAAAGATTTTATAACATGAGGTTCTAATTTAACAGAAGAGAAAACAAAAGAGTTAAACTTTAAAAAGTTTTTTAAAGATACTTCTTATTATGAATCAGATTTTAAATATGAGTATGGTACAAAAAATAATTTTTTAGCATTTTGACCAATACTTCATATTTTGATTGTTACACTTAGATGTAATCATAAATGTAAATATTGTCATGCTGCTGCTGCTCCTATGACAGCTAAACAGTTTGATATGACTACTGATTTAGCACAAAAAACAATAGATACTATGTTTTATTCTACATCACCAGAAATAACTATTGAGTTTCAGTGATGAGAGCCTTTAGTTAATTGGAATGTAGTTAAATATAGTATTGAATATGCTAAGAAAAAAAGTAAGGAGTTATGAAAAAAAGTAAATTTTTGTATAGTTACAAACATGAGTTTGATGACAGAAGAGATAATGGATTATTTAATAGAAAACAAAGTAGATATATCAACAAGCTTTGACTGACCAGAGGAAGTACATAATTATAATAGGACTTTTATAGAAGGTAACTCATATGAAAATGTTGTAAGATGGATAAATAAAATAAATAAAGCTTATAGTGATAGAGAAATTTGAATTAACAAGAAAATATGAGCAATGATTACTGTTACAAAAAAGACTTTAGCAAAGTATAAACAAGTAATTGATACTTATATAGAAAATTGAATGGATGGAATATTTATTAGACCTTTAAATCCATACTGATTTGCTGCTTCAGAGTTAAAAGAATTGTGATATTCTACAAGTGAATTTCTAGATTATTATAAGAAATCTTTAGATTATTTAATAGAAATAAATAAATCAGGAAAGCTCATAAGAGAACACTTTTCAAGTATATATCTCTCAAAAATCTTAAATGCAAGAGATCCAAACTTTTTAGATGATAGATCTCCATGTTGAGCAAGTATTTGACAAGTTGCATATAATTATGATTGAAAAATATATAGTTGTGATGAGGGAAGAATGCTATGAAGAATGTGAATTGATGATTTTCAAATTTGAGAAGTATGAGATAACCCAGAATATGCTTATGAAAATATGATAAAGTCAAATAGTACAAATGTAATGGTACAGTCATCGACTCTTGATGGAATGCCATGATATACTGATAGTGTATATAAGCCATACATTTGAGTTTGTCCTATACATAATTATAAAGAGAGATGATCTGTTTATCCAAATTACTCTCTTGATCCTAAAAAACAAATATCGTATTGAGTAATTGATTACTTATTTCAAAAAATGAAGGATCCAGAAGTAAAAAGTATATTTAAACAGTGGGTAAGAGAGTCTGATAGAGCGGTAGGTAAATGTGATGTTTTATAGTGGGAGGACTATAGTTGTTATTATTTTTATTTACTAAATATATTATTATGAAAAAAATCGTATTATTAACATTTTGTTGTTTATTAGTAGTTTCTTGTTGAAAAACTGAAACAAATATAGAGAAAACTGAAAATAATAAATCTCAAACAACAAATATTGTAGAAAAAGAAGAAAAAACTTTAACTGAAAAACCAGTTGAAATATCAAAAGTTACAAAAAACTGGGTAGATATGTTTTATACTTCTGAATATCAAAAACTAATAGATAATTCAAAGAAAGTACCAGAAGAAGATTTAACTTCAAAAGATTTATTATTTATTTGAGAATCTTATAAGTTTTTATGAAACTTTAAACAAGCAATAGTTTATTATAAGAAAGTATTAGAAAAAGAGCCAGAAAATACAAGAGCTATTTATAATATAGCTTCAATTAATTATGATACTTTTAGAAATTTTGAGGAATGATTAAAATATATGTTAAAGTATGATAAACTACGCCCAAATAATTTTACTACTTTAAGTAAAATATGAAGAATATATTCTGATATGAAAAATTTTAAACAAGCAGAAGTATATTTTAAAAGATCACTTGAGATTCAACAAAATCAAGCAATATTAAAACAACTTGCTATGTTATATAGTTTTAATTGAGAGTACTTAAAATCTATTACTTATTATGAAAAAATGAATAATTTATCATGAAATGATTTTATGAACTATATAATAACTTTATTTTTGGATAAGCAATATACTAAATTAGTATCAGAGTATGATAAATATAAGAAAGAATGATTATTAAATAATACTAGAATTGATAGAAATATTGCAAGGTATTATGTATATTCAAGTGTAATATTATGAAATAAGCAAGAAGCTATAAATTTACTTAAAGAATTACAAAAAAATAATCCATCAGATCCAAATATATTAATGGATTTATATATGTTGGATTCAGCTAATAAAAATACATATTTAAATAAATTAAAAGAAAAATAATGATTTTAGTTATACAATGGCATATAACAGAATTATGTAATTGGAGATGTAAACATTGTTATCATGATAAATACTTAGAATATTGACCAAGCTTAGAGCAATTAAAAGATATTTACAAACAAATAACAACAATTCAAAATTCTTATTTTTGAAAGATAGATACTTTTGTTATCAATTTTATATGATGAGAACCTTTTATAAGGAATGATTTTTTAGATTTATTAGAGTATATTAATAATAATACAAAGTATTTACAAATATGAATTTTAACAAATGGTTCACTTTTAACAAAAGAAATTTTAGATAAATTAAAGACTTTTTCAAATTTGAATATATGGTTTCAAATAAGTATAGAATGAACTCAAGAGGTAAATGATAATATTAGATGAAAAGGTAGTTTTAAAAAAATTTTTGATTCTATAAAACTTATTAAGGATAATGATTTTTATGTAGAACTTTCTTTAACATTAACTAATAATAATAAAAAGCATATAATTGCTTTAATGCCTTTTTTAAAAAAAAGTGATGTATTATTAAAAATAAGAAGGCTTGTTGCTATGGGGCAATCTGATAACTCAAAACAACTAATTTTAGATAAAAAGGAAATGTATGCTTTATCTAAAAAATTAACAATATTATCAAATAGGTATTTTAAGTGAGTAAAAAATGCTAGAATATCTTTTGATGGATGTTCTGAAATGCTTTCCTATAACTACAATTGAATATGATGTTGAATAAATGATCATAGAATATTAATTATTTTAGAAAATCTAGATGTAATGGCATGTAGAAAATTAGATGTAGTTTTATGAAACCTAAAAGATAAAAAGTTAAAAGATTTATACTTTGATAATAAATATATTGATTTAATCAATTCTTATAAAAATATTAAAGAATGTAGAGATTGTAGTATATATAATAAATGTAAGTGATGAGCTAAATGTATTACTCATTCACTAACAAGAGATATTTATAAACCAGATCCAGGCTGTATAATTATAGATAAAATAAATAAAAAATAAATATGGATAATTGATTATATATTAAAAAAATAATAGAACATAAAGAGATTATTTCTTTAAAAGAGCAAATTTGTAGTCATGAAGTTTTTAAAAATATTAAAACACAAGGAGACTTAAATGTATATATGGAACATCATGTTTTTCAAGTATGGGATTTTATGATTATATTAAAATCTATTCAATTTTGAATGAATAATATTTTTAAACAATGATATAATAATTTTACTTGTTGGCATCCAAGAGTTCCAGGCCAATATACAAGATTAATAAATGAAATATGCTTAGATGAAGAAACTGATGGTGAATTAAATAATTTATCACACTTTGAATATTATGTAAAAGCTATGAAACAATCAAGAGCTGATGCTTTTTTGGTAGAAAAAACTCTATCATATATAAAATATCACTATGAAGATGATCAAGAATTATCATGATTGGAGTATTTTCCTTCAAAATGAGTAGAAAATCATTTTAGATATATGAGAAAAATAGCTAATATTACATCAGACCCTGAGAAGTCTATATATAGACCATTATCTAGTTTTACAATATGTAGAGAAGGCTTGATTCCAGAATTTTTTTCTTCAATTGTAAAAAATATACAAAATGATTTTTGAGGTACAAATGAGTATTTAATAAAATATTTAGATAGACATATTGAGCTTGATGGGGAAGAACATTATATTAAATGAAATGAGTTATTATGATATTATATTGATTTTAGTAATGTTGATGATGCAATTGAAGTTATTATTAAAAGTCTTGAATTAAGACTACAAGTATTAAATGAGGTTAATGAAAAAATATTATCAAATAAATAATTAAGATATGGAAAAAAAAATATGAGTAATAGATTCAAAAAAAATTAATGAAGTAATAGAATCAGAAAATATTGATAAATTTAAAGATTTTATTAATAGTTTAACATCTCTAAATGTTTATACTACAAATGGTGCTACTTTGTTAATTCATATTATTATTAAATGAAATATAGAACAATTAAAATATTTAATAGAAAAATGAATAGATTTAGATTTTGCTAATGAATCAAATAAGATTCCAATAAATATTGCAATTCATTTTAATAATAAGGAAGTTGTTAAAATATTGTTAGATAATAATGTTAAGTTAGATAGTGTAGATCATTTTTGATTTACAGCTTTGGATTGAGCAATAAATATGTGAAATAATGAAATAATTAGTATGATATGTGAAAAACAAAAGCTTAATTCAAAAGATATTGATGAAAAAAATATAATAAATAAGTTAAATGCAGCAATAAATACTGATAATGTACCTTTAGTTGAAGAATTATTAAAAAAATGTAGTAATATTGATTCAAAAACTAATTCTTGATATACATTATTAAGACATGCAATATATAAGGATAATTTTGAGATAATAAAAATGCTTGTTGAGGCATGAGCTGATTTAAATAAAAAGGATGAAAAAGGTAATACATACTTGTATTATGCTAGATGAAAATGAAATATGGAAGTAATAAAATATTTAAGAGAAAAGTGAGCTTTTTATATATAATAAAAAAAAATGAGATTTTGAAAAAAATTAGATAAACCATATACAATACTTGATATATGAAATTCTTGTAATTTAAGGTGTAGCTTTTGTTATCATGATTATATTAGGGAGAAAAAAGATTTTTTTAAACCATACTCTGAAATAAAAAAATGGATAGAAGATATATCAAAAAGGTCAAATTTTGTAATAATTTTATGATGAGAAACTTTATTACATCCAAATATATGGGATATAATGAATGATTTTAAAAACAATTGAGTAGCTGTTTCAATTACTACATCAGGTTATTTTTTTACTGATAAAAGTTTATTAAAAAAATTATTAAAGTATGAAAACTTAACCAATCTAACTGTTTCAATACATACTATTTTTCCAGAAGATTGAGTGTGAATATATTGAGATGAATCAGTTGTTCCAAGAATTAATTCATGAATTGATAATTTAATGGAAGCAGTAGAAAAATATAATAAATATATTTTTCTTGTTAACTCTATAACATGGAATAAATATAACTATAAAAACTTATGAAAAACTATAAGATTTTTACATGAAAAATGATTTAATATTATACAATTATCAACAATTCATGCCTATGATTGATATGGTTTTAGTAAAAAAAATTATGATTCTTTAGTACCCTACATTTATTTAAAAAAAGTTTTTGAAGAAATTGAAGATTTGTTAGATAATGGATTTGTTTTTATAGTAAAAAGTATGCCTCTTTGTCTTCATAGATTTTTTATAAAATATAATTATTGAATAAAAGAGTTTGTTCACTGAGATACTCATGATTCAAGAGTTGATTCAAGTGGTAGAAGTGTATGGGAAAATCAAAATAAATATAAACTTGAATTAGAAAAGTGTAAAAATTGTTATGCATATAAAAAGTACTGTTTTTGATCATATAAACATTATGATAAAAAATACTCTGATAGAGAATTTAAATCTTTATCAAAAGAAGAAGTTATGGAATTGAAGCATAAAAAGTTTGACACTTTAAAAAATCATAATAGAAAAAAAGCTATAGAAAAAAGGAGAGATCAACTTATATAATAAAAAATTACAATGAATGAATTAATAATTTTTTTAAAAAAATTTTTAGAGAAAGATAATTATAAATATGATAGGCTAAAATCTTATACATTAGCATTAAATCCACGGTATGACTTAAATAATAGAAGATTATATTTATCATATAAATATGCAATAAAATTTTTTGTTAAAAATTTTAATGTATTATTAAAAAAGTATTTATTTTTTTTAAAATTATTAGACTACAAAGATGATTTATTAATTGAATATTGAGAATATAATTGATTTTATTATATTGTAGAAAATAAACTGCAAAATATATCATTTCCTCCTGTACAAGAAAATATTTTAGATTGTATGCTTAACTTTTCTTCAAAAAAAATAAAAATTTCTGATTTTCAAGATAAATGATTTTTATACTTAACTGATAGAAGTAATTATGAAGTAGTTGAAATATTAAAAACAAAAGTAGTTGAAAATTTATATGATATATTGTATATTGAATATGAAATAATGAAGATAAAAAATAGTATTTATTCAATTGAAGAAACTAACTTATTTTTTGAAAAATTAACTTTGGCAAAAGAAAGTTTATCTGAAATTAAATATTTATATTTAACTTCTTGAGATTTACATAATAGTAACTTTAAAAGAACTAATAATAATAAATATATTTATATAGATATTGATGAGATAGGTTTTTTAAGTTATTATTATGATATAGTAGGTTTAATTAGATATTTATGAGAAGATAATAAAGAATATATTTTTAATAGATATGAAGAAGTGTTTTGAAAAATAGATAAAAATATTTTAGATATTTTTGTTTATTATAGGAAATTACATCATTCAGAGTAGACTTATTTATAAATTATTTATAATGAATAAAAGATTTTGTATTGAGCCATTTTTAGGTTTTCTATGACATATAAATTGAAATTATGCTATTTGTTGTCTTGATAAAATAAATAGGGAGAAATGACTATTATGAAATATAAAAAATAAAGATAGTTTTAATAAGTTATGGAATTCAGAAGAATTAAAAGAAATAAGAGCAAAAATGTTAAAGTGAGAAAAAATTAAAAACTGTGAGTACTGTTATAATGTTGAAAAAAAGTGATGAATTAGTAGAAGATTAAAATTATTAGAATTAAGAAAAGATAAGGTTAAATATATATTACAAAATACTCTTACAAATTGATATGTTAATTATTGAATAAAAAGATTGGATTTAAGACTAAGTAATACATGTAATTTTTCATGTAGGTTTTGTGATTCATTTTTTAGTAGTAATAGAGCTAAGTTAGATAATTATTTATGATTATCTAGTAATAATAATATAAATAATTGGAATAGTCATATACTTAATAATGAAATAAGAAATATATATATTGAATTAGAAGAAGTTAGATTTGCATGATGAGAACCTTTATTAGAACAAAATCATTATGATATATTATATAACTTGATTGATTTAGGTGTTTCAAAAAATATAAATTTAATATACTCAACAAACTTATCTATTTTACCATGATTAACAAAAGGTTATGATCATTTTTTAAAAAAATGAACTAATAATATATTTGATTTATGGGATAAGTTTAAACATATAGAGCTGTGAATAAGTGTAGATTGATATAAATCTTTTTATGATTATATTAGATTATGATGAAAATGGGAAAATTTTATATATAATGTGGATAAGGTTTTTGAAAAAAAAGAGTATCATAAGGTTTTTAAGATAACTGTTTGAAGAGAAAATATTTATAATATACCTTATCTATATATATTTTTATCTCAGTATAAAACATGAATATTTTTTATATATATTTTATCTCCACAGTATTATAAAATAACAAATATATCTAAAGAAGAAAAACTAATAATAACTAATCATTATAAGAGATTTATAGAAAAATATTGAGAAAATACATATAATTTAAAAAAGCATTTTTTAAGAATACTTAAATTTTTAAATTCACAAGAAACTAATATTGATTTTCAAAAACAGTATAAGAGTGTTACAGAAAAAATTAATAAATTTTATAAATATATATAAACTATTATGGACAAAATAAGTTGAAAAAAGTATGGTTTTTGAAAAAAATATGATAAACCATTTACACAGTTAGATTTATGAAATTCATGTAATTTGAGATGTAGCTTTTGTTATTATGATAGTGAAAGAAAACAAAATGATTATTTTAAAGATCTAGATTTAATAAAAAATCAAATAAATGAAATTTGAAAAAAATCAAACTATGTATCAATTTTATGATGAGAAACATTACTTCATCCAGATTTTTGGGAAATAATGGATATTTTAAATAATAAATGATTAATTGTAGGAGTAGTTTCTTCATGATATTTCTTTTGAGATAAGAAAATTATGAAAAAATTATTATCATATGATAATTTAGATGTAATAACTATTTCTATTCATACAATTTTTGAAAATGAATGAGAAAAAATATATTGAGAAAAAAATATTGTAAGTAAACTATTAAGTTGATTAGATTGATTACTTGATTGAGTTAAAAAATACAATTCTAATATAAATGTGATTAATTATATCACATGGAATAAGTATAATTATAAAAATACACATAAAGTTATAGATTATGTTAATAATAAATGAATAAAAATTATTCAAATATCTTGAATACATGCTTATAGTTCTTTTGGATTTTCAATAAATAATTATAACTCTTTAGTACCTTATATATTTTTAAAAAATACTTTTGAAAATATAAAACCATTATTAAATAAAGGATTGATTATAATGGTAAAAGGTTTTCCTCTGTGTGTACATAGGTTTTTCATAGATTATAATTATTGAATAAAAGAATTTATGTTTTGAGAAACATATGACTCAAAGCTTGATTCTGTTTGAGAAAAAGTATGGGATAATCAAATGGATTATAAAATTACATTAGATAAGTGTAAAAAATGTTATGCATACAAAAAATATTGTTTTTGAGTATATAAGTTTTATTATAAAAAGTATAAAGATAAAGAGTTAAAATCATTATCTAAAAGAGAAGTAGAATTATTAAAAAATAAAAAATTTGATAATTTACAGAATTATTATTCACAAAAAAATAAAAAATTATATGAGTAAGAATCTTTACATAACATTAGTATGATGATTACCTTGGTTATATAAATCAAGTTTTTTTAGGGTTGATTGAATAGATCATTTAAATTTATCTAGTTTATTTTGGAAAACTGTTTTTAGGCCAGACTTTTTTTTAAATGAAATAAAATGTAACAATAATAGTTTTGATAAAGAAGAACTTTTGTATATTGCAAAGAATTCACAAAAAGTTTATAAAAACCTTATTGACTTAAAGGACAAAGACATATGAATTGAAAAAATAGTTTTTTCTTTCGTTTTAATATATAAATTAACAAATTTGTTATCAAATAATTTTTTATCTATTAAATTTTTTGATCAATTTAAAATAAAAGAAAAACAGTTTTTTGAAAATTTAAATAATAATATTATTTTTAGATTTTTAGAAGAAATAGAAAAATGTAATCATATAAAAAATTATGATAATATAATATTTAGAATAGATACATTAGAGCAACTATATCAAATAAAAATGATTGATAATGTTTTTTTTCAAAATAATTTAAAAGAAAAAAAGATATTCTTTTTTATTTGAGATATTATAGAGTTTGAATCAAAATCATATTTTTTAAAATTTATAAAAAAATATGATTTTACAAAACAATATGATAAGGTATTTTTTACAAGACAAGAATTATTTAATTTTTTTAATGTTATACCAAATAGTAAAAAATCAAAAGAAATAGCAAATGTTTGTTTGTTATGAAAAACTAGATCAGCTAAATTTTTGTTTAGCTGAGAGTGTGATTGGTGAAAATGTTATTTTTGTAATTTTTGGTATAATGAAGCAAAAAGTAAAAGTATATGAGATAAGAAAAATATTATTAATAATTTTTTAAATGATATAGAGAGAAATAGATATGATTATATGTTAATAAGAGATCCTTCTATAACTATGGATCAGATGCTTTTACTTGCTGATGAGGTTATAAAAAGGGGAATGAAGGTAAAATTCCAAGTAAAAACTAGATTTTCTGAAAAATATACTAAGAGTAATTGTAAAAAATTAAAAAATGCATGAATAGAATTTTTAGGAGTTTGACTTGAATCAGCTTCTACAAGAGTAAACAATTTAATGAATAAATATGATAAAGATTATGATATATCTAATTTTGATGAAATGTTAAATAATTGTAATGAGGCATGATTAAAATTACATCATTATGTAATTTTTTGATTTCCTTCTGAAACAAAAGAAGAAGCAAACTTAACTTATAAATATTTAGAAAAAAATATTGCAAGACAAGATTTGTCTTTTTATTCATATACAGTTTGAACTTTCTGAGTAGCTAAGTGAACTTATGTATATAATAATCCTGAAGAGTTTTGAATAAAAACTAATAAAGAAAAATTAGATATACTTGATTATGATTTTGAAGATAGTAATTTAAATTGATACTCAAAACAAGATTATTATCATATATTAAGAGAATTAGATTTTCTTCAGTTTTTTGATTTTTCAAATTATAAAAATTTATCAAAAGAATTCTGGTATTTTGTAGAAAAATCATGGATATTTCATTTTCAAAAATTTGAATATAAAAATAATCCTTACTTAGAATTTTCTAGAAAGAATTCTAATATAAATTTAATAAATTTATTTGATTATGATTATAAAATTGCTGAAAATATACAAATAATAAAAACAGATAAATTATTAGCTAAAAATTGGTTATCATGATATGAACTAGAAATAGATGAAAGTGTGGAAAAATTTCTTTCTAATTATAATTCAAAAATTAGTTTTATAAAAAATTGTGAGTTGCTATTATATAATTATGATAAAAAATATAAAAACCTATTATATTGATTAATAAAAATGTATTTTTTTATAAAAAAATAATATAATATAATAATTTGATTTTTATAAAAAAATAAATATATTATAGACTGAAAAATAATGGAATTGTAATAAATATAATTATATATAATATGGCAAAAAAATTTCCAAAAATAAAATCCGGTTTAAATAAGTTTTTACTTGAAGAAGAAGTATCTATTTCAAAAAAAGATGCTTTACTTATGTGAGCTTGAGCATTGGTAGCTTGAGCTGTAGTTTGAGAAACGGAGGTTGATACAAGTTCTTGAATAAACAATGTAGAAGCTTGAAATGATTGTAATTCTAATAGAGTATCTACATTGTGATGACACTGTAGTGCATTATATAATGAATGAAATATAGGTAAACATAGTAGCCATGGTTCACATGGAAGTCATGGATCACATGGAAGTCATGGATCACATGGAAGTCACGGTTCACATGGAAGCCATGGTTCACATGGAAG
>CAYFPB010000001.1:68389-87429 GCA_964344895.1 uncultured Candidatus Peribacteria bacterium
GGTTCACATGGAAGCCATGGTTCACATGGAAGTCATGGATCCCACTGAAGTCACGGTTCACACTGAAGTCATGGATCCCACTGAAGCCATGCAAGTAGTTGAAGTGGAAGTTGAAGTGGTAGTGGAAGTTGAAGTGGTAGTGGAAGCTGTTGCTAAAAATTATAATAAAAAAATGAATTATAAAAAAAATGAAAGAAAAATAAATTTAAGATTAAATGTCTTATCTTCATGTAATCTAAGGTGTAAACATTGTTATTATGATAAAAAAGTCTGATTTGATGGAGAACAAATGTCTTTAAAAAATGCAAAAGAAGTAGTAGATCAAGCTTATAGTATTTTTTGAAAAAAATTACATATAGTACTTATGTGATGATGAGAGCCAGCATTATATAAGTATTTTTATCAAATTTTGGAATATATTAGATTAGAAAAAAATATAACATGTGCTATTACATCAAATCTTACTTTATTTTGAAAAAATGATTTCAAAAAATTAAGAGATTTATGAGTGCATATACATGCTTCAATAGAATGAAAAAGGGAATATAATGATTATGTAAGGTGAGAAGGAGTTTTTACAAAAGTTTTAGAAAACACAAAACTTGCCAAACAAATAGGTGTATTTGTTTCAATAAATATGACATTGAATAAGTATAATATTTCACATATTCCTTATATTTTGAAGCTGTTTGAACCATATACTGAGTATGTTACGTTTTCTAGGTATATACCATATTACAAGGATGAAAAAATAAAAGAATTATCAAGTAAAGAGTATTTGATAGTACAAAAAATATTAGAAAAATATAGTAAGTTTTATAGCAGACAAGAAATGTTTTTTAGAATAGATAAAAATAATTTATTAGATAGTTATAAGTTTTGATTAAATAAAATAAGTTCACTATATATATTACCAGATATGTCAGTATACCCAAGTTGGAACTTAATAGATTATAAATTGTGAAATTTGAAGAAAAATAGTTTGGAAGATATTATTTATAATTGAAAATTAGAAAAATTGTATAATCCTCTTAATCTAAAAAACCTTTGCTATAAATGTAAGTATAAATATAACTGTTGATGAGATAGGGGAGTTGCATATTTTTATACTTGAGATTTCTGGTGAGATGATTTACAGTGTCCATATATAATAAATAATAAGTTGGTATATAATTAATATATTATATATGATTTTGTTATAATGTACTATTATTATTTGATTTTTATTTTAAAATAATTATATTTATTTTAATAATAATTATAGAAAATCATTAAATATTTTTATATAAAAACATGGCAAAAAAATTTCCAAAAATAAAATCAGGTTTAAATAAGTTTTTACTTGAAGAAGAAGTATCTATTTCAAAGAAAGATGCTTTACTTTTATGAGCTTGAGCATTAGTAGCTTGAGCTGTAGTTTGAGAAACAGATGTTGATTCTAATTCTTGAATAAATAATGTAGAAGCTTGAAGTGATTGTAATGCTAATAAAATATCTACTCATTGATGACACTGTAGTGCATTATATAATGAATGAAATATAGGTAAACATAGTAGTCATGGATCACACTGAAGCCATGGGTCACACTGAAGTCATGGATCTCACTGAAGTCACTGATCTCACTGAAGTCATGGGTCACACTGAAGCCATGGGTCTCATTGAAGTCATGGGTCACACTGAAGTCATGGGTCTCATTGAAGTCATGGGTCACACTGAAGTCATGGGTCTCATTGAAGTCATGGGTCTCATTGAAGTCACTGATCTCACTGAAGTCATGCAAGTAGCTGAAGTGGTAGTGGTAGTTGTAGTTGTAGTTGTAGTTGTAGTTGTAGTTCATGTTAATAAATAAGTTATGAATTATAAAAGATTAGAAATATATACATGATGGAAATGTAATCATAAGTGTATTTTTTGTATAGAATATCCAAATATGGAAAAAGCTTGGAATAAAGAGATTACAAAAGAATATATTATGAAAAAGCTGCTTAAATATAAAAAGAAATGATATAATCATGTAACATTTTTATGATGAGAACCTTTTATTCATAAAGTATTTCCTTTTGCTATTAGATTAGCAAAAAAACTTAACTATACTGTTTTAGTAACAACTAATGCTTCTACTATTCAATATGAAAATTGTGCTAAAAATGACTTAGCTTATGTAGATCAACTACTTATTTCTGTTCCAATAATTAATAGAGATAAGCAACTTGAAATAAATTGAACAAAATGAATTATTGATTTTGAAAAAGTTTTTAAAAATATTAGAAAATATTGGTCATGAAATTTTTTGAAAATAAATACAGTTATAAATAAGTTAAATTTAGAAGAAATATGAAATATATTAGATTTTATAAATAAGTTTGATGTAAAGGAAATTTCAATAACTTATCCAGATATAATAATGCCATATTATTCTAAAGAACATGTAAAAACAAAAATGGCTCCAAGTTATACTGAAGTAAAAACATATATTGATTTATGGTTTAAAAAAGCTGAAAAATATTGAATAAATTTAGTTTTAGCAGATATACCTTTTTGTATGTTGCCAGATTATAAATATATAAAAAATACTGATGATTACAATTATCAAACTAGAGTTAAAGTATCTCATCAGGAAATAGAAATAAATAGAGAAGAATATTTACCAAGAAGGAGAATACAAACAGAAAATTGTAAAAAATGTGTTTATAATAAAACTTGTTGGTGACCATCTAGGCACTATAAAGAAATATATTGATTAGATGAAATAAAACCAATTGATAAAATTTTTTGAGATATTTGAAATAAAGAATTTTTAAAAAATCAAGATAAATATTTAATAATGTAGATAAAATGAAAGTTAAATATACTTGAAAATCAGAACATATATATATAAATGAAATAATAAGAATTAATTATAAATGTAATTGGAAATGTAAGTTTTGTAATGTTTATAAAGTAAATAACTATTGAGAAAAAGATGTATCATATAAAGATGTAATAAATAAAATTTTATGACTTATAAAGAAGTATCCAACAAAAAATGAGAGAAAAAAAATTATACTTTCTTTATCTTGATGAGAACCTACATTAAATAAACATTTAGTAAACTATATAAAATTAGCTAAACAAATATGAGTTTGAACAGTAGAGATTCAAACAAATGGAACAATTTTGTTTAAGAAAAAAGAATTAATACTTGATTTGATAGATGCTTGATTAGATGAAATATTTTTAGCTCAACATTCACATTTAGATGAAATAAATAAAAAATTATGAGTTTATTATAGAATTGATGATTTTATAACTTGGGTTAATTATATAAGAGAAAATAAAATATATAAACAAGTAAATATATATTTAAATATTGTAGTTTGAAAAATAAATATTGTTTGTTTAGAAGATTATATAAAATTTTTAAAAAAATCATGATTTTTAGATTTTATAGTACAAACAACTTGGATAAAAGACAACAGAGAAATAAATTTAAGAAAAATATCTTTTTGATTAACTCAACCAAACTGATATGCTGAAGTTAATGCAAAACAAGTATTATTAAGTTTTGATGATAAACAAATGGATATATTAAATAATACTATTAGTTATTGTGAGAAAAATAGTCTATATCCAGATTTCCATTTTACATCTCCTCCTTTGTGTGTATTAAATTATCCTGATTATAACTTAGAATATTCTAGGTTAAAAAAATTAGCAGATAATACAAAGGATTGAAGTATAAATGCTTGAAATTTAGATACATATAAATATTTGTGGAAAGAAAAAATAAAATTTGATGAATGTAAGGAGTGTAGCTATAATGATTATTGTTTAGGGTTTTATAAAAACTGGATAAGGTTTTTCTGAGAAGAATATGCTAAATCAAAAATAAGGAAACATTTAGGTAAATTATAATTTTAACTTTTTTAATTATGTATAAGAAAAAACTAATATTAATTTTTTTATTATTATTTTTATATTCATGTAATAATGAAAATGTAAGTAATAATAATCCTAGCTCTAATTCTAACTCTATACCAAATAATACAAAAGTTGTTGAGGAAAAGGATTTATTAGAGACAAAATTTAACACTATAAGAGTACTACAAGAAAAATGAGAAATAGGTAAGTTAAAGAAGATTCTTGATGATTTGTATGAACAAAGAAAATCAAATAATGTAGTTAATGATTTTTTTGAAAATACAGATATTGGGAAAAGCTACATTCTATGAAATATTGGTGAAGAAAAATTGGAATGATTTTTTAGTTCATTAAAAAATGATTTTGAAAGTTGAAATTATGAAAAAGTAAAAAAACAAATAGATGAATTAGTAGCAGTATATAAAAATAATAAATCATTTAAAGAATTTTTAGAAAAATCAGAAGTATGAATATGGTATGTTACTTGAGAAATAAAATGAGATGAGTTATGAATTAGATATAAAAATATAATTTCAAATTATGAATTATGAAATTATGAAAAAGTAAGAAAAGAAATAAATGATATAAAAACTAAATATAAGGATAATAAGTGATTAGAGGATTTTTTAAAAAATTCTGAGGTTTGAGTATGGTTTACAACATGAAAATTAGTAAAAGATGAATTAGGTTTTAGTATAAAAAAATTGATGATAAATTATGATAAGTGAGATTATGAAAATGTAAAAAATGAAATAGATAGATTAAAAGAAAACTATTCTGATAACCAGTGATTTATTGAATTTTTAAATAATTCAGAAGCTTGAGTTTGGTATACTACATGAAAAAAAGTAACTGATGAATTATGAGATAAATTAAAAATGATAGTAGAAAAGTACGAGTCATGAGATTTTGATAGTGTAAAGTATGAATTAGATAAATTGAAAGAAAACTATTCTGATAATAAATGATATATTGAATTTATAAATACTTCAGAGGTTTGAAAATGGTATATTACATGAGAAAAAGTATGAACAATAAAAGAGGATGGAGATGAATTATGAGAAAAATTAAAAGTAATAGTTGATTTGTTTGATAGAGGAAAAGAACAAGAATTAATAAAAGAGATAGAGTTATTATTAACTAAATACCCAGAAAATAATTGATTAAAAGAGTTTTTAAAGTATTCAGAAGCATGAATATGGTATAACTCACAAAATAAATAATAAATAAAATAATTATGAATGATAATTTAAAACAAGAATTTATTACTATTTCACATTTAATAAATGATAAAAAATATAGCCAAGCTGAAAAAGTTTATTTGGATTTAATAGAAAAAAATTCAGAAAATATGTGACTTAAAGATGGCCTTTGAAAATTGTATATTATTATGTGAGAAGAGGATAAAGCAAAAGAATATAATGTAGAATCAAAAGAGCAAAATGATGATGAAAAAATAATTAATATATTTAGAGAAATTGAAGATTTAATATTTTTATGAAAAAATGATGATGTAAAGAAAAAATATGAAAAATTACTTAAAAAGTATCCTGATCATATTTGAATAAAGGAATGATATGATAAATTTTTAGAAACAATAAAATAAATGTATGAGTAGTTTATTAAATAAACAAATAATAGAAAAATTAGATACTAAAAACTTATGATTTTTTAGGTTTAAAAAGTTAGATACTGAGACTATGCTTATAACAAATGATTTGTGAGCTTATAGTTATTTAACAAATAATGAATTTAAAGATTTTATAAAAGGATGATCTGATTTAACAGAGCAAAAGAAAAAAGAACTAAGTAATAAAAAATTTTTTAAAAATACTAATTACTATTACCCTGATTATAAATATGAATATGGTACAAAAAATAGTTTTTTAGCTTATGGACCTATTTTACATATAATGGTTGTTACCCTTAGATGTAATCATAAATGTAAGTATTGTCATGCAGCTGTTGCTCCAATGACAGCTTCTAATCTGGATATGACTAAAGAAATTGCTGAAAAGGTAATTGATACCGCCTTTTATACTACTTCACCAAATTTAACTTTAGAATTTCAATGATGAGAACCCCTTGTAAACTGGGATGTTGTTAAATATAGTATTGAGTATGCTTATGAAAAATCTAAAAAAATTTGAAAAAAAGTAAATTTTTGTATTGTTACAAATATGAGTTTAATGACAAAGGAAATATTAAACTTTTTGTTAAATTATAATGTAAGTATATCAACTAGTCTTGATTGACCTGAAGAATTACATAACTATAATAGAACATATAAAGAGGGGAATTCTTATGAAAATGTAGTAAAGTGGATACAAACCATAAATAATATTTATAAGAAAGAATGAAAAAAATTAGGTTTTTTAGGAAGTCAGGAAAGTATGTGAGTATTGTTAACTGTAACAAAAAAAACTTTATCTATGCATAAAGAATTGATAGATACATATGTAAATAATTGAATAGATTGAATATTTATAAGGCCATTAAATCCTTATTGATTTGCTGCAGCTGACTTAAAAGAATTAGGATATACAACTTTGGATTTTTTAAAATTTTACAAAAAATCCCTTGATTATATAATAGAAATAAACAAATCATGAAAATTACTTAGAGAACATTTTGCTAGCATATTTTTATGAAAGATTTTTAAACCAAGAGATCCAAATTATTTAGATGATAGATCTCCATGTTGAGCAAGTATTGGTCAAGTTGCATATAATTATGACTGAAAAATATATAGTTGTGATGAATGAAGAATGCTTGCTAGAATGTGAGTAGATGATTTTCAGATTTGAGAAGTTTTAGATGATTCTAAAAAAGCTTATGAAAACATGATAAAATCTGATAATACAAATATAATGGTACAATCTTCAACTCTTGATTGAATGCCATGATATACAGATAGTGTATACAAAACTTATATATGAGTTTGTCCTATACATAATTATAAAAATAGATGATCTGTTTATCCAAATTACTCCCTTGATCCAAAAAAACAAATCGAGTATTGAGTAATAGATTATCTTTTTATAAAAATGAAAGATCCTCAAATCAAGGAAATATTTAAAAAATGGGTACTTGAACCAGAAAGAGCAATTTGAAAATGTGATATATAAGAACTAGGAAATATGCACAATTTAATTAAAATAAAATCAATATCAAAGTATAATATACTAGATAAAAAAAGTATTACTAATTCTAATTTTAGTAATATTAATTTATCTAGTATTTTTTGGGGCTATATATTAGATAAAAACAATTTTAAATATTTTGTAGAAAAAAAATTTAAACCATATAAAAAGCAAATAGAAGATAAAGATTCTTATAATTATTTTGTTAAAGAATATAATTTTTTATTAGAAAAAATAGATTATACAAAACTAAGTTTAGATTTTATTAATAAAGAAAAAATATCAAGTTGAGAAGATATAGTTTTTTCTTATAGGATTTATGAAAAAATCTTATCTTATTATAATGAATACTATTCTAAAGATAATATTTTCATAAGTTTAAGTGAAGCTCTTGTGTTTACAGAAAAATTAGATAGTATAGATGATTTCTTTACAAATCTAGAAAAATATAATAGATCAAACTTAGTTAATGAACTTATATTACCTATATTAGATAAAAATTTTAATAATCTTGAAAACAATATTTATAAGTTTGAAATATTTTGGCCAGATGAATTAATTACAGTTTGAATTATATCAAAATATTTAAAAAATATAGATAAAAATGTAAAAATTGTTGTTGATTTTTCACAAGCAAATGAGCAATTTGATTTTACGAATTGGATAGTTTTTATTAAGGATTCAAATGAAAAATTTTTTAAAATTATAGATTATTTTATAATATATAGAGACTTTTCAGAAGCTATATCAAATATTCTAAAAATAGAAAATGGTTTTTTAGATAAGAAAAATGTAGAGAATATTATATATTATGATAATTGAGTAGTTTTTAATGAAGTAAAAAAAGATAAACTAAATAGTGATTTATTAGAAGTATTTATAAAAGATACCTTTAACCCAAGAAGAATAACAAAGATTTTAAGAAAGAATTTTTTTTCATCTAGATTATTACCATATAAATGTTATTGGAGTAAATGCAATTTTTGTGCTATAAATTCAAATAATAAATTTAGTTATGATAATAAATATTCATATGATTATTTTGTAGATAAATGGATAGATTTTATAAAAGAAAATAATATTTATTTTATAAACTTTTCAGATGAGGCATTACCTCCTATAGTAATTATCAAATTTGCTAAAAAAGTATTAGAAAATAAATTGGAAATTAATTATCAGTTTAGAACAAGATATGAAAAACTATATAATCAGAAAAATTGTAAAATTTTAGCTGAATCATGAGCAAGATATTGTTGAATAGGGTTGGAAGCTGTTTCTACTAGGATAAATGAGCAGATTTGAAATAAATGAAATTCAGATATTGATTTGAAAGAAAAAATAAAAATCATACATAATTTTGATTCATCATGAATAGCAATACATAATTATGCTATTTTAGGTTTTCCATGAGAAACTAGTGAAGAGTATACTCTAACATATAAATTTTTAAAATCAAATATAATAAAAAGTAATTATTTTACTACTACTCCTAATATATTTTGATTAATGAAATGACCTGAGATTTTTAATAATAGAGATAAATATAAAATAGAAATAAATAATTTAGATTTAGAAAATCCTTTTAAGTTAATATATGATTTTAAAGTAGATTGAAATTCAAGAAATATGAAATTATTATATTCATATAATAGAGATTTACATAGAGCTCAGTTTCTACCATGGATAGATGAAAATAATAGTTTAATTGCCCCTAAAGCATTTTGGGATTTTATAGATAGATCATATATATTTTATCTATTTAAAAGGCTTTATAGAAAAAATCCTTATCATAGATACTTAAATATAAATAATAATATTATAGAGTCTTGATATGATAAATTAATAAATTCTTATTTTTATATATCAAGTTATAATCAAATATTTGAATATAATAATGATGAAAATATTTATATTTATAATTGGGTGGAGTGTAAGGATATAATTATTCTAAAAAAATATAAAGACTTAATAGTAAAATATGACAATAGTTTAATGTTATCAGAAAATATAGATAAATTATCTAATTCAATAACTAAAGAAATAATATATTATTTAATTAAAAATAGAATTTTAATTTCTAATAATTAAAAAAATGTTGAGTATTCAATGGCATATAACAGAACAATGTAATTGGAGGTGTACACATTGTTATCATGATGATTATTTAGATAAATGACCAAGTTTAGAAAAACTGAAAGAGATTTTTCATCAAATAATGTGAATAAAGTCAAATTTTTATACAAATATAAATAATAGACAAATAAATATTGCATGATGAGAGCCTTTTTTAAGACCAGATTTTATGGAATTATTAGAATATATTAATGCAAATGTTTCAGAAAAAATAACTATTTGAATTCTTACAAATGGTTCATTTTTTACAGATGATTTAATGCAAAGTTTAGTAAAACTAGAAAATATTTTTTTCAAAATACAGATAAGTATAGAGGGACCTAAAAAAGTAAATGATAATATCAGATGAGTTTGAAGTTATGATAAAATAATTAATGCTATTGAATTATGTAAAAAATATGGTTTTATGATTCATTTATCTTTTACTTTAACAAAGTTGAATAAAAATCATGTCTTTGAATTACTTCCTATTATTAAAAAATATAGTGTTACAGTTAGAGTTAGAAGACTTGTTCCTATGTGACAAACAAAACAAGAATTTGAATTGATGTTAGATACTATAGAGTGGTATAAGTTTTCAATAAAAGTTTTTAATACAAACCAAATACTAGAAAAACAATGATATAAATCTAGAATATGACTTAGGTGATGTTCAGAGTTAACAGGCTATAAATATGACTGATTTTGATGTGCAGTTAACCTGCATAATGTAGTAATTATTTTACATAATCTTGATATATATTCTTGTAGAAGACTTCCAATAGTACTATGAAATCTTGAAACTGATTCATTAGAAAATATATTTAAGTGAGATGAATATAGAAAACAGATAGAGTCTAGCAATAAAATAGAAATATGTAAACAGTGTCCAAAAAATAATTGGTGTAAGTGATGAGCTAAATGTATAAGCTATGCAAAATACAATACATTAGAAAAAGTAGATCCTCAATGTTATTATGCAAAATTATTAAAGGAAAAAGAACTTAAAAAATAAAATAATAAAACTCAAAAATGGTAAATTTTCTTAACATTTCATTTCACAAATAAAATCTAAAAATTTTATAAAACTCACTTCGTTCAAACAGTTATAAAATTTTTGATTTTAAATTGCTTATTACATTAAAAATTAAACATTTTTTCTATTTTATTATTTTATTTTTTAGTACAATCACATAATATTTTTATATATAAAAATTACAAAATTAACAAGTAGATTTTGTCATATGAAATAAGTTAATAAAAAGCTTCAGAAAATAAAAGGAGAAAAATAAAAGCTATTATATATCCTTATAATATTTGGGGGAAGATTATCTCATAGTTTCTTGTGATACTCACTATTTTTTTTAATATATTTTTTTAATTCTAAACAGTCTTTTTTGCTAATAGGATTAGCTATGTTTTTTATAAATCAAGCTATATTATTATTTTCTAGACTTTTTTGTCATATCAAATATTCTCAAATTAATTTTTTATCAATTATATTTCAAGGTTTTAGTTTGGAAAAATGAATTATTTTTGAATCATTATCAAAAAATAGATATCTTCACATCTTTATAATTATCCACATTACAATAAATAATACTAATAAAAATGTAAGTATTCTATGTAGGTAATTACTTATAAAATCATAGTCATAAGTAAATTCATAAATCAAAAATAATATAGTAAAAAATATTATAATTACTAGGTATTTATAATTTTGTAATAAATATTTATGATATAGTTTGTGTAGTGTAAAAGTAATAATAAATAATGCTAGAATTATTAATGCTAGAGTATTTATTGTTATATTATTTACTACAAAACTATGATCAAGAATACTAAATTCTCATTGTAAATAATATCTAATTATTCTTATTAAAATAAATACAGAAAAAAATCATAAAATGATAGTAAATACTTTTAATACTAAGAAATCTTTATTTTTTATTACCCAGTTTTTAATATCTCATTTTGTCTTTTTACTAAGAGAACTTATGTAAGATTTTAATGATTTAAAATTAAAAAGTATTTTTAGGTAAAAGTAGAAAAAATAAAAAATTATATATAGAAAAACAATAAAAAATATATTTGAAATATAAGTTATCTCTCATACTCATAAAAAAAATAAACTTGATACAAAAATATATTTAAGATAACTTGGATTCCAAATTTTTAAAAAATATAGAGAAATAATAAAAAATATTAGAATTACTAGTTTTATAATTATTGGAAAAATATATAAGTTTCAAGAATTAAACACAAAATAACAAATATTTCATAAAAATAGTAATATTAGGTATTTATTAGGTATTTTTTTGTGTTTTATTTCACTTCTAATAATATAAAAATGAATTATTATTATAAAAATTGTATTAATTAATATAAGGTTATTTGACATAAAAAATCATAAGTGATAAAATTTATATAATTATATTATATATAATTTTTCAATATTATGAAAAAAATAATTTTTATTTTAGTACTTTTGTTATTCAAAGTTATATTTTCTTATTCAATTTATGCATGATGGTATAATAATGGAGATGTAGAATATTGAAAATGATATACTTGAACTGAAGCTCCATTAACAGATACAGGTAATTCATGTGGTTCTGATTGTTATAAAGATGTTGTTCCACATGAAACTATTTGTCCTTCAGATAATACAAATGGTGATACTAGATCTGCTGTTTGATGAACAGAACCTTGACCAGGATTCTCAGATGATGCATCAGATAATAGAAATCTTGAATGAGGATATAAAGAAAATGTAGATGAAACATGAAATCTTAATTGTTTTTACTGGGATGATATTTATTTTAAAAAATCTACATATGTATTATTTGATTGAGAGTTTGATGATTTTTGAGTAGCTAATTGATTAGAAAAAAATTTAGAAATTAGATTTTATTTAGAAAAAGAAACTGATTGACTAAGAGAACCTATTAGATTAGATGATACAACATATTGATTAGATAATATTAGCTTTAAAATTATATTTGATGATAAAACATACTTAGATCAATATAATAAAACATGAAAGGCTGTTGATGTTGTTTGAGCAACAACTAATGATCTTGTTTGAAATACTAGAACAGTTACTTATGACATAAACTCTGCAAACCTATCAGATTATTCTGATTGAAATTGAAAATTTTTATTTAAATATAAATTTTTTAATTCTACTAAATGAGTAACATGAGTTAACACTGATGATTTTGTGATAAAAAATATAGAGTATACTGTTAAATTCAGATGATGAGTAACCTATACATGAAAAAATATATATTCTGCAAGTACTTCTTGAACAGTAGTAAATAACTTATCTATAAATGTAAAACCTCTTTATGAAATAGAGTTTGATTCTGATATTGAAGAACAATGATTCCTACCAACTGTAACTCAGACATGAATAATAAAAGTTATTAAAAATGAGCCAGATTTTACTTCAGAAACAGAAAAAAAATTATATTTAGAATTTTGAAGCTGAGTTATTCATAATGATGTAGATGAACTTGATTTAGACTTAGTTGAAACAGATACAAATATATGAGAATGATACACTAATAAAACAAATATTTGAAGCTTAGTTAATTGATTAAGTTATAATATTAATTCTTTTATTAGTCAATTTGATGTAGTTTGAATATTAGATAGATTATATTTATCAAGCCATATATCTTTTAAATTACCTGATTGAAATTGATGAACTAAAACAGTTGTATATAATTCTTCAATTGTATGAATGAATCATTATTGGGCACCTACAGAGTTTTTATCATCCATTCAAACTTGATTAAAAGTTTTATGATCTATACATGATAATAATGAACAAAATATTACAGAAGAACAAAATCAGTTAAATATTCATTGAAATATAATAAAAGCAAGTATTGAAAAACAAATAAGGAGTAATGCTTTTTCTATAGTAAAAAATTTAAATAGTCCAGATTATTCAGGACCATGAACTGAACCTGTTATTTCAAATATAACTTCTGATTTTTGAAAATGGGATAATTCTAATGATTGAGTAATTGCTGGAAATATATTATATTTTTGAAATATGTGATGAAATAAAGTTGTATTAAATGATATAACTGAAAATAAATTTGATTGAAAAAGAACTATTGTTGTTGTTTGATGAAACTTATATATTAAATCAGATATTATAAATAATAGCCTAGATGATATTCTTTGAATAATAGTTTTAGAAGATGAAAATAACAAATGATGAAACTTATATATAGATCCTGAAGTTGTAAACTTAGAAGCTGTTATATATACTGATAAATCACTTATTAGCTATAATGATGCTTTATGAGAGATCGATTGAAGTATTTCTAGAACTGTACTAGAAAACCAATTATTTATACATTGATCAGTTTATTCTAATAACACAATAGGTTGAACAATAAAGGATCCAAGTGAATGTCCGTTTTATGCCTATGATTATTATCCTAGTTTTACTTGTAGTTATAAGGTAGCTCAAAAATTTGATTTAAATTTTTTAAGAAGGTATTATCCTACATTACCATGAGAGTCGTCAAACTTAACTACAGAAGATAACCCTATAGTGATAAAATATAATCCAATTATTCAGATTTCACCACCACCATTATTTAAAAAATAAGGTTATAGATATAAGAGTCTATAACTTTTTTTTACTTAAAAATTTTAAAAAATATAAAATATAGTTATATTAGTTTAAATAATTGTTAACAGTATAGTCATGAAAGATATAAAATACTATGTGTTATGAAAAAAAGATAATAGTATGTTAAAGAAAAACTTAGATTGATATTATGATATTTTAGTAAACAAAATTGATAATATAAAAGAATCAGATTTAAGAGAAAAATTGAGAGAACTTAAGTCTGATAAAAAGTTTATTCTTACAACTGATAACTCATCTAGAATAGAGTATTTATATCTAGTATCCACCGGAGAATCAGAGCTTTATTGACATAGGCATATAGTAGAAAGTTTTTTAGAGGATATAGAGTATTATAAAGAAAACAAAAAGCTAAATACTGATAATTCTACAAAAATAAAGAATACAAATATTTACTTATCAATTTTTGATAGAAATCCATATAATTGACTAGAAACTCATCCTGATCATTTTAAAGAAGATGTTTGAGTAGGGTATTGAAATCAAAAATCAGAAAAATGGATAGATATATATTCAAAAGCTTTTGAGGCTTTAAAGAGTGTAGATGAATGAATTTATGATGAACTAAATTTTATTATTCAAAAAATAGTAGCTATTTGAACAGATGATTTTGTTCACAACTCTGCCTCTTATAAAGAAGCAATAGGGCATTTATATATGTGATTAACAAATTCAGAAGATGAATTATCTATTGTACAGTGTTTAGAAGCTGTTATTCATGAATCAAGTCATAACAAACTAAATCTAGTTAACAAATTTGATAGACTTTTATTAAACAATTTTGATTTAAAATATTACTCTCCATATAGACCAGATGCTAGGCATGTCTGGTGAATATTTTTATGAATTCATGCATTTGTTCCAACTATCTATACTTTACTTAGATATTACAAACAAAACAATATGTCAGATAATCATCTATTAGAAAAACTTCTAACTTACAACATAAAAAATAATTTAAGCCTAAAAGTACTATCAAGACATGCTAAGTTCACAGATATTTGAAATGAAATAATGCAGGAAGTAAAGTATGTAATGCTTTTAACAAATAATATATTAAAAGAACTACAAATAGATGAAAAACTACTTAAATTTTCAAAAGAAAAAGCACTAAAACACTTCAATGAAGTAAAAACTAATTATCCATATTTGAGGTATTAAAAAAGAACTAATCACAGATTAGTTCTTTTTTTATCTCTTCTCTAATATCTCAGTTATGAAACTTTAACATATTATCATTTATAATAACTCAGTATGGTTTTCAGATCTTTTCATAGTGTTTTAGTGTTTTTGGGAGGAATAATTTTTTTAGTATTTTGTCCAGTAATTTTATTATAAAATTATCTAAGTTATCCCCCCTCCTTACTAAGGAGGGGGCTAGGGGGTGGTAAATATAATTCTTATTATCTTCAATAATATTATTATACTCACTAAAATCTGCCCAAGAAGAGTTTTTTTCTATGAAAAGTTCATATGTATTATTGTAGTTGAGTATAGGTTTGAAATAAACTATCCAAAAGTATAGATATATATCATCTTGTATTTTCCAAGAAGAAAAATCAAGTCAGTCAGTAGTAGCAAAAAAACTAAGACAAAATCTGGAGCTATGTTTTGAAGGAGTTTTTCTTACTCATAAAATCATAAATATAAAAGTAATAAATATTCTATTTAGCCACATAGAATTTGGTGTTGTGACTATTAATAAGTCTATATCAGAATTTTTACTAGCACAGTTCATAGAAATACTATTTCAAATTCATACCATCCTTAGACCAGGAAGCCATTTTATATATTTTAAATATTTATTAGTTTTATTATAAAAAAGCTTTTCTATTTCAGATTTTTCATCCCTGATTTTGAAATAATTTTTAAATAAAATAAAAGATTTTTTATTAAAGTTTTGCTTCATTTGTTTTTTTGAATATATATAATGTTATAAAAGATTATATAAAATAAGTTTATATAATCAATACTTTATTTTACTCTATGATTTCTCCCCTTAGTAAGGGGAGATGCCTGAAAGGCAGAGGGGTTCTTATTTTTAAAATATATGAAATTTTTATGTACTAGCTGTAGTTATGTTTTTGATCAAACATTATGAGATAAGGAAGAAAATATTGAAGTATGAGCAGAGCTTGAAAAATGTCCTGTCTGTGAAGAGTATTATTCTTTCCAAGGTATAGAAGAAGAAGTAAATTATATAGATGAGGATGATATACTTGATGCTATAGAAGTAGATCATATTCCAGAAGTAGTAATAGATTGAAATAAGTTAGAAGTATTTATTTGAGAAAATAGCCATCCTATGTGACCAGAACATAGAATAACAGCAATATGTTTGTATGATGAGTACTGAGATCTTATTTGAACTAAATATTTGAATTGAAAAGATGAAGCAAAAGCTATATTTAATTTTGATGATCTAGATGAATTTGAAATAAGATTAAAATGTAGTGTTCATTGAGTATGGGGAAAAAAATTTAAGAATTAAAGAGTTTTTCTTAAAAACTTGCAAAAAATCAAAAAATATAGTATAATATATGTAATTATTTTATTAAACTCTTTGTGTACTTATAAGTTTATCCTTATATAGTTATTGCAAGGGAAATAAGACAAAATATGGAGAAAAAAGTACTTGAAATACTTGTAAGTAAAAATAACCTGAAATGACCTTGAGTGTTTGAACATATACTAATAGTCCTACATAAAGTTTTTGATGACTTTAATAAAAAGAAAGTATTTAGAAAAAATAAAGCTCCTCAGCCAACATTTTCATTTGAAATCACAAAAATAGGTAACAGGATCAGGTTTTTTATTGTGTCACCAAAAAAGTATGCAAACTTTTTATCAAATCAAATATATGCTCATTACAATGATGTAGAAATAATTGAAGTAGGTGATTATCTAGAAAATATACCAAATGACAAAATATATACTTGAAAAGTAGCTATGTCAAAACACTACTTATTTCCAATAAAAAGTTTTACAGAGTTACAAGAAGAAGCAAGTAAGGATATGGTTGACCCATTTTCATCAATAACTTCAGCATTATCAAGAACTGGGAAATATACCCTTAATACTTTTCAAATCAATTTTACACCAGAAAGTGGAAAAAAATGGAAAAAATGAGTAGATAAAACAGTTAAGATTCTTACATCAAATTATCCAGATTTTTTAAAAAAACTTTTATTAAATCCAAACTTTATCTATTTAAAAATACTTTTATTTCCTTTGATATTGGTATTTAAATTTATTGCTTTATTATTTCCAGGGGGATGAAGTTCAAGCACCTCAGAGTCAGAAGAACAATCAGAAGAAAGTTCAGCAGAAGATATAGTATGAGATTCTAATATTCCAAAAATAATTCAAAATAAAATTACTCTAGAATGATTTAATACTTCAATAAATGTAATACATGCTTGAGAAGATAGTGTTGAAGCTAGAGTAAGTATAAAAGAAATATATTCAACCTTACATGTATTTTCAAACTTTTGAGGTAACTCTTTTAAGTTGGAATGAATATCTAATGATTCAGATAAAGTTGAAAAAGTAAAAAGTAGAATAGTAGAACAAGATATGATATTATCAACAAATGAATTATCATGACTTGTGCATCTACCAACAAGCTATGTAAAAACACCACAAATAAACTGGGTATCAGCAAGAGCATTTGAGCCACCGTCAAACCTACCAATAATAGACCCTGATTTAACAGATGATATAACACCAGAAACAGATTTAACACCAGTTTGAAAAACAAACTTTAGGTGAACAAATATGAGTTTTGGTATATGACCAAATGATAGAAGAAGACATTTATATGTTTTATGAAAAACTTGAATGGGTAAATCTACACTTTTGGAAAATATGATTATAGATGATATCAGAAAAGGTAGGTGAGTAGCAGTAATTGATCCACATGGAGATCTAGCTGAATGAGTTATTTGATTTATACCAAAATCAAGAACTAATCAAACAATTATTTTTGATCCAAGTGATGTTGATTCTCCAATAGCATTTAATATGCTTGAATGAGTAAAACCAGAGCATAGACCTCTAGTTGCTTCATGACTTGTATGAATATTTAAAAAAATATTTGGTGATTCATGGTGACCAAGACTGGAACATATTCTTAGAAATACGATACTTGCTTTACTGGAATACCCAAATACAACACTTATATCTATACCACTTATGCTTACAAGTGAAGTATATAGAAATAAAGTAGTAAACAAAATAACAGACCCTGTAGTAAAAAAATTCTGGACATGAGAATTTGCTAAAATGGCACCAAACCAAAAAGTAGAAGCAGCTTGACCGATACTTAACAAAGTATGACAATTCTTATCTAGTACTATTTTAAGAAATGTACTTGGGCAACCAAAAAATAGCTTTTCAATAAGATGGGCTATGGATAATAAAAAAATAGTAATAGTAAATCTTTCAAAAGGTAAGATTTGAGAAGATGCTTCAGCACTATTATGAGCAATGATGGTTACAAAATTTCAAATGGATGCCATGAGTAGAGCTGATATAGTTGAATCAGAAAGACAAGATTTTTATCTATATGTCGATGAGTTTCAAAACTTTGCTACAGACTCTTTTGCTACTATATTATCAGAAGCTAGAAAGTATAAACTAAATCTAGTGATGGCAAATCAATATATAGATCAAATGCAAGAATCTGTTAGGTGAGCAGTTTTTGGTAATGTATGAAGTTTGGTATCTTTTCAAGTATGATATCATGATGCTAATATACTTAAAGAAGTACTTAGTTGAGAAATATCAGAAGAGGACCTAATGAATCTAAAAAAATATAATATATATACTAAGCAATTAATAGATGGTATGCCATCACCAGTTTTTTCAGCTGGAACATTTGCACCAAACAAGAAAAATGAAGAAGTATTTTCTTCTAGATATTCTAAAATATTAGCAGTATCACGTGAAAAATACTCTAAACCAAGAAAAACAGTAGAAGCAAGAATAAACAAAACACTTGGGGAAATAGAAAAACAAGAACAACAATGGGAAAAGAAAAAAGCTGATTTTGATAAGAAAAAAAAGGAAGAAAAAGCAAAAAAACACATGGAGTTAATGGAAAAACAAGCAGCAGCTAAAAAGGATGAAAAATAAACGGTTATTTTCTTTCCAGCGTGAAAAAATCACCCCCAAAAAATACAAAAGTAACCCCTCCGCCCTTTGGGCAC
>CAYFPB010000002.1:0-42156 GCA_964344895.1 uncultured Candidatus Peribacteria bacterium
TATAAAATATTTTATCATATATTAATTGTATTTGTCAAATTTTGATTAATTTTTTAGTGATAAAGCTAATCTATAATCATTTAGGTAGTTACTTGTTTTTCATGAATTTATTAATTCTTTTTCTTGTAAAGATAATTCATTATCTGTTAATCATAAGTATGGATCATTATCTGATACTAATTCAAAACCTTTATTGTTAGACTTATCAGCGATAGCTTTAAGTATAGAATATAATCTGAAAGATGGATATAAACTAGTTGGATCGTTAGTTGCTGTAGCTGTTTTATTTTTTATTCTGTTTCACTTTACTCAATAAGTTCTAAATATATCTAGAATGATTTGCTTTAAGTTTACATATATTTTTGTTTTATCTTCTCTGTGAGTAGTAAAATAGTTTTTTTCATCCAATTTATAGTGAGTAAATACTCTTCAAAATAACATTTTTGCATAGCTTGTGGGTAGTTCAAAATATTCTCAAGCCATTGGAGACATGATAAAATTGAAATTTTTTAGTGAATCAAGTTTTTCTAGCTCTTCAAACATATTTGCAATTATACCTAGGTCTCAATTTGTATTTCAAGATACTCCAGCATATCAAGCATGAAACACTCATGATATATCTTTGTTTTTGTTATAAACTGCAATAGTAGCACAATCAGCAACTGGGATTATTAAATCAAACTTATCTTTTAAATTCATTATTACTCAATCAATTCAGGCTGGCAGAAGTATTTCATGCTTTGATAATTGTTTTATATCTGAAAATACTTCTATATTTGATGTATGTAGTGATGGATCAAGACATACTACTTTCCTTTCTTTAGTCTTTTCTTGTAATGCTTTTAGTACTTCCTTTGAAGAATGTCTATAGATTCAATCTACTCATCATGTAGGATGTTCAAAAAAGTGAGAGTTAATACTTGCTACAAAATCAGTGTTAGTTGTAATTTTTTTTATATTATTTTTCATTAAAAAAATCTTAATTATAGTTATTATAATTAAGATTATATGTATTTATTATATTTTGTCAATTTTAATAAAAAACTGTCCAGATTAATACTCAGATAATAGCTAGCCATATATTTGTAATATTTGATACCATTATATTTATAAAAGCATCAAGTGATTTTTTTCTTTTTAGTAACCCTAGTACTGATTTAAACTCTGGCCAGCTTGTAAGAGTTGCTAAAACTAAGAATCATATAAGTCATTTTGGAGATTTTGATGCTTCAGCAGTGAAATTAACAACAGGATCAAGGAAGTATCATGATATAAGTAGTATAATTATTCATAATGGTAGGTATGATTTGTTCTCTAGCACTTGTTCTTCTTCATAATGATTTGAGTGATCATATTTCTTTAAAAATAGTCATGTTGATATTATGAATGCAAATATTATCCAATATATGTAATAATTTTCTGGTAATTTAAAAAATCATGTAGCAATTAATGCTGTTACTAAAAATCATAGTATAAAATACATTTTATGATTTAATTCCTTTATTTTGAAAAAATATCAAGTTATTAGGATTGCTGTTAGTAACAATATTGGATTCATTACATTTGATCATAGTGGTGTACTTGCTGCAAATAGTATGTTTCAACTTATTAATCATACTATAAGTACAAGTGCTTCTGGTCAATTTGTAATAAATCATGTAATTTTTCATAATCATTTTATATTATTTAATGCTCATAGTATCAGTTCAATACTAAATCATACAAAAAACATAAGTACTATTATTCATGATGCTCATATAAATGCTTCATTTATATTTCATCACATTATAATAGCTGATACTATGAAAAATAGCAAAGTAAGTCACCAGATAATAAAATCTAGTTTTTGCAGTGATTGTAATAATAATTGTTTCATTTATTAATTATTAAATTTAAATAATATAACATCTCAATCAGCTACTACATAATCTTTTCATTGTAATGCTACTTTCCCATTCTCTCTTGCTGGACTCCATCCTCCAAACTCTACAATATCTTCCCAGTTTACTACATCAGCTTTAATAAATCATTTTTCAAAGTCTGTGTGTATTACTCAGGCTGCTTTTGGTGCTGTATCTCATTTGTGAATTGTCCATGCTCTTACTTCTTGTACTCATGCTGTAAAATAATACATAAGTCCTAGTGCATCGTATGATGCTTTAATTAAGTCATCTAATCATGTTGTTTTTAGTCACATTTCAGTTAAAAATTCTACTTTTTCTTCTGTACTCATTTCTATCATATCAGCTTCTAATTTAGCACATATTGCTACTACTTTTTGTTCTGGTCATACTCCTATTATTTTTTGTAACTCTTCTTCAGGTGTATCCATCATGTCTTCAGATACATTACAGGCATATACAAATTCTTTATTTGTTAGTAAGTGTAGGTCAGCTATTGCTTCTAATTCTTCTTCTTCTAAACTCATATTATGAACACATATTCATTTATTTAGCTCTTCTTCTATTTTTTTATACACTTCTACTGCAAATGCTACATCTTTATCTGCTCTTGCTTTTTTTCAATCACTTGCTATTCTTTTGTTTACTGTTTCAATATCTGCCATTATTAACTCTGCATTTATTACTTCTATATCAGATTTAGGATCTACTTTTCAGTTTACATGTATTATATTTCCATCTTCAAATACTCTTACTACTTGCAATATGGCATCTGCTTCTCTTATATTTGCTAAAAATTTATTCCCTAATCATTCTCATTTACTTGCTCCCTCAACTATACCTGCTATATCTGTAAACTCACATGTTGCTGGTATCACTTTTTCTCACTTAACTGCTTCTCTTATTTTTTCAAGTCTTTCATCATTTACATTTACTATTCATACATTTGGCTCTATAGTACAAAATGGAAAATTCTCAGCATCAGCTGAATAGTTTTTTGTCAATGCATTAAACAGTGTCGATTTCCCTACATTTGGTAGCCCTACAATTCCTATCTTCATATTATTATTGTTTTTAAAAATTAATTTGGCTTATTATATTCAAAAATCATTTTTTGCAAAAAAATAAAAAAAGAAATTCTACAGAATTTCTTTTTTTATTCTACCTAGCATTAGCATATTTAAATGGTGCTTCAGCAAAGGCTATGTATATAAAGTTTTGTCATGAATCATTCATAGCTGTACCATTTGATGGTCTTAGCTTAAAACCATTTGATAATATGTCTATATTTGTTGTCCCTGTTAACTCTGCTCTAGAATCATTTAAATATAAACGATTATCTACAATATTAAAAGGGTTTCTTTGAGTATCCCAAGTATGCCAAGAACCTGCCACAATAGGTTTTGCTAATATATATCTTGGCTTAAATCCAGTATAAACAAATGGTCCATCAGTATTTCAATTACCTGTATAACTTCAGACTTTACTATATCATGGTACTGAGTGGAAAGCGTAAGCTATATATTTACTTCAATTATTATTTGTATAACTTGTATCACTTCCTGGAAGGCTTCATCAAATTCATATTGTAGATTCTGTTGGTATATTCCAAAATACTGTAGATGCTTGTTCTGATCTAGAATTGTTAAGCATTAATCATCTATTTTTTCATATATTTTTATGATATACCCAAAAATTATCAAATCATGGATCTCATCATCTATCTTGATCTCTATTTTTGTTAATTATTATCTCTGGAATCATATTTAATCAATGTCATACTCTAGACATTGCTGCTCAGTTTCATGTCCAACTAATTATACTAAATCAAGCATCAGGATTAGCACTTACTTGAGATGATATATTTCATTTATTATTTGTAACAGCAGTTCAACCTGCTTTCCAATTCCATGCTACATGTGTAGATCATGCATTACCATTCCATACTCATGATCCATTTCATGATCATACTAAACTAAATCAATCTGAATTAAATGATGAAACTCAATTTATATTATTATATTCTACTCAAGTAGTATTTGAAGATAATTCATTCGATGATCACCTAATCACATCAACTAATACATTATTATCTAAACTACTACGTTTTTTTCACCACACTAAATCAGGTTGAAACTTTAATCAAGTTATATTATGTTGAGCATTTGTTGCTGTCCAAGTTAGAACATCAAAATGTTTACTTGGATCTTTTATTATATTTACAGTATTTTCTTGAGTTCATGCATTATATAGTTGAGTTATTTCATTATCTGATAATTCACGGTTCCAGATTGCTATATCATCTAAACTACCTTTAAAGTATTGTCATGCACTAACTGATCAACGATTATAATGATAAGAACCTATTGTTGTATAAGTATTTGTGTGATAACTCATAGCTCATACTGTAAATTCTCAATCTAATACTCAATCCACATATAGTTTTAGGTAATTAGATCAGTCATACTTCATTGTTATATTATGCCATTTTCAGTCATTTATTTGCTTATTTCATGTATAATATACATCATTATCTCAGTCACCTAAAGATATAATTATAGGTTTTGCTCAAGTACTATAATATTCTGTACCTATATACCATCAATAGTACTCATAAGCTGCTGGTGTTCAATAAGATCATACCATTACATTATAGCTATTTCCTTTAAAGTCTGAATTCATCCAAAGACTTACTGAGAATGGACTAGTTGCTGATGATGGTAGTGGTGAGTCTGATATAACAATATTATCATCTACTCAATCAAAAGTTGTTGATCAATTAAATACTCAAGGTGTGTTTAATACTGGTCATCAGTTATCAGCACCATTGTATGAATTACCAGATAAATCATTTAGATTTCAATCCATATTCCAATACGATACAAGCCCAGAACCTAAATCTTCAACTTCTGATGCTTTATAACTATATGTATCAGGTATATTTTTTGTACTTAATGCCTTAAAACCAGTAGGTGGAGCATATTTGAATGATCCCCCTGCATCCGGATAATATGTAAGACCAGCTTGTCATCATTGACCAAAGTTAACACTAACATCTGCTCTATTTACCATAGCTTGTACAAATTGAGTTTCTCAAGCTATAAAAGTAGCTAAAGGATTATTTCAATTTACTGGATCTCAAATAATTCATCTAGAATCATTTACATAGGTACCATTAATTGATAACCAAAACTTTCATGTATCTATATCAACAGCAATTCATAATATATCATTTGCTACAAAAGAAGGATCTCCATTTATCGCCATATTTACTCACTCATCATAATATCTTAAAGGAGTTTGAGAATAAGCTATATGTGAATTATTTGTATCAAAACTAGTATTTGTAAAACTCTTTGAAGAGATTCAAACAGCAAATCTAGCAGTATCCATACCAGTTGATTCAAAATACCATTTTCCCTTACTCATTCCTAAAGATGAAAATACTGAAGGCCAACTATCTACAGTATTTATAGAAACAGTATTACCTTGTGATAAAATAATATCTCATATTTCACTCAACGGATTCAATGTAGCAAAGTTATTCACTGGACTATCAAGCATCTGATCACTTGAATCTATATTATTAACAGTCCAATTATTACTCCCTACTTTATCATTTCATAGATTAACACTATCACTGAAATCTAGATGGAATCAGTTTGTACCATATCAATAACTCTCTGGATCAGAATAAGCCATTGGTAACCATTGACCAGTTGTAGAATCTCTATAACCAAACTTAGTTGGATCATAAACTTTTCAGTCTATAAAGTTTACATTAGATAAGTATCAGTCAAATGGAAGAGATACAGAACCTGTTGATTTATATGCACCTAAAATATGTTGACCAGTCGATCAAAATGCAAAATTTTGTCAAATAGAAATAGAACTTCTTTGATCTGTATCAAAATCTGTTATTTCATCTCAATTTACATACAATCTTAATCTTTTATTTATTTCAGAATTTCATGTATCAACAGTAATTACAATATGAGCCCAAGCTGATGTATCACGAAATACTTGTTTTGTTCATAACCATGTAGCAGTCCGTCACTGTATATATAATTTATCATCTGTATGGAAGTAAACAGCTGTAAAATTAGAATTACTTGCTCATGTATATGCTGACATTAAATAATCATTAGATTTTCAAACCGCACTTCTTTTTACCCAACCGGACCAAGTCCATTTTTGTCTATTACCAGCACTACTAGGAGTCCTACTCAAATAAGCACTATCATCATCATTAAATCTCAACGAATACATAGTATCCTCTTCACAAGTAGATCAGTTTTGAACATACCCATCATCACAAGTCCAACTACAATTAGCAGCAGTTTCCCAAGCTCAACTTACATAGTTAATAGTAACCAACTCAGTAGTATCTTCAGTAGAATTAGCAGGATTGTTTCAGCTAGTACAAGTTACTTGTTTAGTATCACTTACACAAGTATTTCAATTATCTTCAGTATGGAATAGAGAATTACAAGAATAACTACAATCTCATGAAACAGCATAATTATAACTAGTAGTTGGTGACCAATCAGTACCATTCCAAGTTTGAGTATAAGTAGAACCAGAGTTCAGAGTTGTATTGTCAGGTTGAGTTCATGAACAAGTTACATCTTGAGTATTAGCCTCACAACTAGTATTAGTAGAGTTCCAAGTGTAGTTTAGGTTACAATCAAAATCACATTCACTAGCAGTTTCAGTCCAAGTCATACTACCTGGAGCCCAAGCTGATCAATCCCAAGTTTGAGCAAAAGTATCTGGAGTTGTTTTAGTTGCATTAGTAGGAACAGTTCATGAACAAGTTCATGAGTTAGAATTAGCTTCACAAGCTCAAGCATTCTCAGTGTAGTTTTCATTACAAGTCCAAGTACAGTCAGCAGCTGTTTCCCATGCTCAGTTTACATAGTTGATAGTTACTTGTTCAGAAGTATTTTCAGTAGAGTTAGTAGGATTAGTTCATGTAGCAGTACATGATACTGTTTTGCTATCAGATACACAAGTTCAAGATTCTTCATGATAAGTAGAATCACAAACTAAACTTCAAGCAGTTTCACTATCAATAGTTACTTCTCAGTTGTTACAAGAAATAACAGAAGAATAGTTTTGAGTTCAGTTAGTTACATTGATACTTCAATCTCCATTTCCAGTTAATCAATGACTAATCTCAGAATATGAATATGTAGCATCAGTTCAAATAACAGATCAAGCTATACAATTACTAGCATCTCAAACAACACAACTAGAGTATTTGTAAGTAGTAGTATCAGCAAAATTAATTCAATCAATAAAGCTTCAGTTATCACAAGTGAAAGTTTTTTTAGCGGTATCGCAAGCTGATTGTCATTCAGCAAAACTTACAGTAGAAACAGACCAGAAATCTTTAGTATCACCATGAGGAGTTCAACTACAGTCAGAACTAGTAATAGAGCTAGTAGACTTAGTAGAACTAAGAAGACTACTAGAACTATCATTGTTAATTAAATAGTTAGCAGTATTTTCAGTATCTTCATTGTTAGTAGTATCAACACTTAGAAGTCTAGCAATAGAATCACTTGTTGCAATTCTAGTATTAGAGTAAGCAGTTTGTATATTATTAACTAAAGCTTTTCTAGCATTAGCTCAGTTTTCTACATCAGTTAAGTCAGTTAATTTTCAAGAGAATAATTCTACATTATCTTTGTTTACTAAGTTTAGAGTAGAACCTTCCCCTTTAGTTTCAAAATTAGTTCCCTCATAACTAGCTGGAAGATTAGAAAAACCATCGTAAGCAAGAGTGTTGTTGTTTAATTGAGTTTCAAGAGGAGTGTATTCAGAAGATACAATAGAAGGAGCAGCAAGAATCATGGTAAAGATACCTTTACTTACCTTAAGAGTTTTACCATTGTATGTTCAAGTAATTCTAGCTCTAGCTTTAGTTCTAGCAGCTTCAGCTTGGGAGATTATATTTTGGAGACCACTGTATTGTCCCTCCCCTGACAAGGGGAGGTCAAGGTGAATTGAATCTTTGATTCAAGAGAGAGTGCCCTGGGGTATAGGAGGGGTTAAAGCAAGATCAGTTTCAATAATAGAAGCTACTTGATATTCTTTTTTGCTACTAGTTACAGAGTAAGCATAAGGAGCATCAGTAGTAGGATCAAGAGGAACTTTATCAAGTTTTTCAACATTTCTAAAAGTTTGTTCTCAGAAAGTACCTTGAGTCCGAGCAGTAGCTCAAGAGTAAGTTACTTCATAACCATCAGTTACCTCAGGATATGTAGCTGCTTCTATTTTGAAAAGCTCCAAACTAGTTTTAATTCTAGAAACATCAGAGATTCTTTTAGAATCCCTTGCAGTTTTAGAATATCCTTGCATGGCAATAAAAGCAATGGTACCTAATATGGCTAAAATAGTAATTACTACTATTAGTTCAATTAGAGTGAATCATAGTTTGTGGTTTTTGTGCATAGTATTATTTTTAAAAAATAAAAACTCCCCCTCCCTTCGGGTATTCCCCTCCATGAGGGGGAACTTTTTTGTCTCCCTCATGGAGGGAGATGTCCGTTAGGACAGAGGGAGTATTTTAATACTGTTTTAATATACTTTATTTTTACCTAAAGTGTTAAAATTATAAATATTTATTTGACTTTTATAAAAAAGAATTTATTATATATTTAGGTATTAAAAAACCTATAATATGAACCATTTATAAGGAGTGAATTTTTGAAAAAAATACTTTTGTTATTTTTAATAGTTTTTATTTCTTTACTGGTTTTTCTTTTTTCTCTTTATTATTATCGGAATAATACAACTGAAGTAAATAACTTAATTAATGAATCAGAAAAAAGAATTAACAGTATTATAGTCCAAATTTCTAATGATATTAGAGATTATGGATTAATTGGTCAGGCTTATTTAAATAGATTAGAAAAAAAGGAGGAATAAAAAAGTTAGTAGTTAATCTACTAGCTTTTTTGATGTGGATAAAACATTTCTTATTATCAAAAAGTTAATTTATAAATTGTTATAACTAAAATTTAAAAAAATCTTGATTTTAATAATAATTAAAATATACTTAAAATACGTTTATGTTGAAAAACTAATAAGGGAGGCTTTATGAAGTGGAAAACCTGTTTAACAGCTTTTGTTGTTACAATAATGGTTGGTCTGTTTTGTACTTTTTCAGATAATGAAAAATGTAAAAAAGAAAGAGAATCTTTTGTAAGTAATAATAATATTTATAAAACTAATTATTACTTACCATTTTGTCCGAGTTTTGATGGTGTATGCTATGCTTATGATGGTAAATCTTTTATTCCTTATGATGGTGATGTTTACTATAATGGGAATTTACCTGGTAGATCTATGAGGATGATATGGGTTTAATATGATTTTCTTTTTACAAAAATTAAGGAGAACTGATTAATCAGTTCTCCTATTTGTTTTCTATAATATCAGCTGTATTTATAGAATTTTTAGATCTTTCTAATTGTATTTTTAGCTTAGCTAATTCAATTTTTAATTTACTATAAGCTTCTGGATTCACTTCTTTTGCGACATCTAGGAAGTATTTTTCAGTTTCTTTTACTTTTCTTTCTACATTTTCTATATCATTTGGATCCCATTGTGTTGATAGATTATGAATTCTATCTGCGAACTTAACATCTAAAGTATTTTTTGTTAATTCATCTAATTCTTCATCTGTAAGATCTACTAAGTTCATAGTTGCAATAAATCTAATATGTTTTCTCATATCATTAAATGATTTCATATGAGAAAAATAATCTTTATTTCTTGCCTCCTTAGCTTCTTTTTCTGTCGTAATTTTTGTATTTAAGTATTCTCTCCAGTCTTTTTTACTTATTGCTTGAACTCATATAGCAACTTTTGGTCATAAAAGTGCTTTTACAACATTGATATCTATATCTTTAATATCCTCAATTGAGTCATGCATTAAAGCGATAAAAATTTTATCTACACTAGGATCCGGTAATTCTAAAACATTATTAACTACTTCCCTTAAGTGCTCAAAGTATCTTTCTCAAGTGGATCTAAATGTTTCAGAAAACTTATCTTTCATCAGATAGTAACTGAAAGTAAATTTTCTTATAAAACTTTTAAAGTGTTCATCGATTCTATTAGAAAACAATTTTTCTTTAACATCTTCAAATATTTTATCAATTCCTTTTTGCTCATTTAAATGATCAAAAATTTCATTCATTTCACATAAAGAATACGAATCATGATGATTTCCTGTCATAAGATCTAGTTAATAAATATTAATTTTATAATAATAATTATTTTAAAATGTCAAGAAAGATTGACAAAATATTAAAAATATCTATAATTCTACAACTTGAAAGTAATAATATTTAAATATATTTTATTATATTTGTTACTTAAAATGTTCTTTAAAATAATTTGTTACTTACTCTTTTGTTTTTAATTTTACTTAATTTGATAATTTTTTAAAAAGTTGTTAGTTTAGGTAAAATTAAAAATGGAGAAAAGGAGTTTGAGATGAGATTGAATAATCTTGATTATAAAGAAATAATGGTAAAAGTAGTTTTACTGCTTGGAGCTTTGACTTTACTTGCAGCTATTGCATCAGTCGGATATCTTTTGTTTAACCCTCATTTATGGGATAAGCTTTGGAAAGTCATGAGTTATAACATGAATTTTTGGTTTCTTATGGTTACTGGATTCATTTATGGTTTATGGCGAAAACATAAAAATCCTGTAGAGTTTACTTGGAGAGAATATCCAATTCAACTTTTTGGTGGTATTATCGTAACAATTGGTTGTTTTGGGAGTTTTTTATTCTATACATCTGGCTTGGATGATACTGAAGTATGGAATGGATGGGTTACTGTTTCTGAGTATTATGAAGAATGGGAAGAAGAAGTTACTTATCCTGAGACTCATTGTACAGGATCTGGAGATAATCAGATTTGTACTACTGTAATGAAAACAAGAATTGATTATCATCCTCCTTATTGGCAAGTGAGAACATCAAATGGAGAAACAGTATCTATTTCAAGAAATACATATAATAAGTATGTAAAAAGATTTGGAGGTCATGTAGAACACAATCTTTCACGAATTAATCAAGTAAGTATTGGTGATGGAGATAAGTATGTTGCAACATGGAATGGCGAAGAAAAGATAATGGTTGCTACATCTGTTGAACATAGTTATGTAAATTACCTGAAGGCTAGTCAATCAATTGGTAAGTTTTCTGGTGTAAGTGGTCCTTATCAGGACTTCTTACTTTCTTATCCTAGAGTTACAGGAGGTAATTTTGGATTAATAGAGTTTAATAGAGTTGTTTCAGCTGGAGTTGACTTACCAGTTGCCTGGAAGACAATAGTAGATAACGAGCTTGATAAGTCATTGGCTTATCTTGGTAAACAAAAAGAGCTCAATGTTGTTGTTTATACTGTCCCAACAACTGATAAAGCATTCTTACATGCTCTTGAAGAACACTGGGTATTTGGTAAAAAGAATGACGTTGTTGTTGTTCTTGGTACTCCAGAGTTTCCTAAGGTAAGTTGGGCTGGAGTGATGGTGTTCCATGGTAATCATGAGTTGAAAGTGAAGCTGAGGGACTCAATCTTGGCTATGAATGATATCTCTGATCCAAAGTTGTTTTCAGAGCTTTTAGTCAATCACTTTATTGAGTACTTCAAACGTGTTCCAATGGAAGAATTGGAATATCTTTTGCATGATATTGAAATGCCTTTCTGGGCACTACTTATTGTATGGCTACTTGTTGGAACAAGTATTTTTGTAATTAGTTTTGTTTTAGAGAATAATGAAACCCGTAATTGGAGATTTAAACGATGAAAAATATTTTTACATGGGGTAGTTTGGCACTTGTTTTTTTGTTGGGAGCTTATGTTGTTAGCTTCAATAACTCTATGATTGAACTTCAATCGCAGATTGAAGCAAAACATAAAGATAATAAACAAGTGTATGGTTCAATCCTCACAAAGATTAAAGGGATCAGTGGAACTGCTTCTGAGTATTCAGATCAAGTAGTTCGAGCAATTGAGGTTGCGATCGGTTCTCGTTATGGTGATGGTGGAGCTAAAGGTGCAATGCTTTGGTTGAAGGAAAATAATCCTGAAATTAAAGATACTTTGTATCTCAAACTAAGTCAGGTTATCGAATCAGAGTTTACTCGTTTCGAAGCAAATCAGACAACAATCCTTGACTATGAGCGTGTTTACAGAAACAAGGTCAAGAAATTTCCTGGCAATATTCTTGCAAGTATTCTTGGTTTCTCTATGGATGACATTAAGCCATTCATGACTGTTCTGACAACTGCAGCTGCTAATGAGGCTTTTGAAACAGGCACAATGCAGGAACTTGATCCTTTTGGTAAAAGCAAGTAAGTAACAAGTTGTTTTATTGTTATGTAAAAACTCCTCTAGCGAAAGCTAGAGGAGTTTTTTTCTTATACCTTTCTCACAGGAGCAATCCTAATATTCATCTTTTTAATTCCTTTTCAACTAAAAGCTATTTCAGCTAGTTCTCAATTAAGGCTTGTTATAATTCAGCTACCAAACTTAGGGTGTGTTATTCTATCTCATCTATTAAATTGTGAAACATCATTGTTTGAAGTAGATTTAACTAGTTTTGCATTTGGATCATGTTTAAGTGGATGTTCTTGTATTTTTCAGAAGCTAGATCATCACATAGAACCAAATGGTGAAGGAGAATTTTTTAGGTATTCTCATAGATCATAGTTTACTAGGTAGTCAAGAGGTATTTCTTTTAAGAATCTTGACTCAGGATTTCTTACATAGTCTCAAAAATTGAACCTTTCTTTGGCTCTACTAATATATAATTCTTCCCTAGCTCTTGTCATTGCTACATACATAAGTCTTCTTTCTTCTTCAAGTAAAGCTTGCTCTCAAGTACTTCTAAAACTAGGAAAAACTCCATCCTCTAGTCATGTCAAAAATACTCTTTTTTCTTCTAGTCATTTTGAGGTATGAATAGTCATAAGTGTAACATAATCAGGTCTTTCATCTCACTTATCCATATCAGTTATTAATGCTATTTCTTCTAGAAAAGTTGCTAGTGATTCTCTTGGTTCCATACCATTATATTCTGTTGCTACATTTACAAGCTCATCTATATTTTCTAGTTTTGCTTCTTTTTCTTCTTTACTTAATCATTCAGTTAAGTACTCATTATAATTTGTTAGTTTTACTATTTCTCTTATTAGTTCTGGTACTACTAGTTTATTAGAAGATTCTACTAGAGAATTAAATATAGTTCAGAAGTTGTTTATTGCATTTTTTGCTCATGCTTTTAGTTCTTCTACCTCATCTATATTTTCTATTATTTGAGGATATGATAGTCAGAAATTTTCTCTGTAATTATCTAGTGTTTCAATTGATTTAGCTCATATTTTTCTTGTAGGAGTATTTATAATTCTTTTCATTGATACTACATCATTATTATTGTGTATTACTCTCAAGTATGCTAGTAAGTCCTTTATTTCTTTTCTGTCGTAGAACTTTTGTCATCAAATTACTCTATATGGTATATTTGCTATCATAAGAGCTTCTTCTAGTTTTCTTGATTGTGCATTTGTACGGTATAGTATTAGGTTATCTGAATATTTACTCCCCCTCCCCTTCGGGTATCCCCCTCAATGAGGGGGAACTTCATTGTCTCCCTCATTGAGGGAGATGTCACTTGTGACAGAGGGAGTCTTTTCTTTTATAATATTTACAACTATACTTGCTTCTGTTTTATCATCTGGAGCTTCTATATAGTTTATATGTTCTCATGCATCATTATCTGTCCATAGCTCTTTTTTCATACCTGTTGTATTGTTTGCTATTACTGCATTAGCTCAAGCTATGATTTTTTTTGTTGATCTGTAGTTTTGTTCTAGTTTTACTATAAGAGCTTCCGGGTAGTCTTTTTTGAAGTTGATAATATTTCTCATGTCAGCTCCTCTCCAACTATAGATAGATTGATAATCATCTCAAACTACAGCTAAATTCCTATATTTTGTAGCTAGAGCTTTAACTATTTCATATTGTGGAGCATTTGTATCTTGATACTCATCTATCATTAAGTATTTGTATCTTTCTTGATAGATTTCTAATATCCTAGGTATTTTTAATAGAGCAAGAGTTTTAACTAGTATATCATCAAAATCTATAGCATTATTTCTTATTAAATCTTTTTCATATTCTGTATAAGCCTTATGAACTACTTCTTTTATACTAGAATCAACTTCTTTTTCGTATCATTTTGCTGTTATTAGGCTATTTTTTGCATTTGAGATATAAAAAGCTATTTGTCTTGCTGGAAATTCTTTTTCATCTATTTGTAGTCTATTTTTTAGTATAGATTTAAGTACTGATAGTTTATCAGTTTCATCATATATTACAAAGTCCTTTTTTAGTCAGATATTTAGTTCTTCAGCTAAAAAGTTAGCTAAGGTTTCTTTTAGCATAAATATTCATATCGAGTGAAATGTTCATATAAGAGGAAAATTTCACCTAGCATAAATATTTCTAGGTGTTTCTATTCATAGAGTTTTTGCAACTCTTTCTCTCATTTCATTAGCTGCTTTATTCGTAAAGGTAACCATCATAATAGAGTTTGGATCAATTCCCTTTTCTCTAATCATATATTCTACTCTAGCAGTAAGTGTAGCTGTTTTTCAACTACCAGCACCAGCTATTATAAGTAATGGTCAATCTATTTTATTTTTAGCTTCAGCTTGTTTTGGATTTAATTGCATTTTTTATTCTTAATTTTTAATTTTAAAGTTTTTTTTAAAAAAAATTTGATTTTTTTATATTTTATGATATTATTATTTTACATTACCACGAGATAGGGACCGAACGGCTAAATACCTAAGGACACCTATCTTATTTTTTTGTATTCAATTTTCTTTCTATTGTCTATTAAACTTAAATTATTTCTATATTTTGTTTTAATGTTTTTATATAATGATGAATATTTTTTATTTGGAAATAATACTTTTTTAAATTTTCTCTTTTTTATTAAATATTTTACTAATTTATAATAATCTCAATCTCAAGATACCAAAATAATTTTATCAAAATTATTATTTTCCTCAATTAATTTTTTCATTATTTCAAATACTATATCTACATCAACATTTCATTTCTTTTTAGATATCATTGAATTTAGATGTTTTCTAAAAATAATTATAAATCAAGCTTTTTGTAATCTATTATATAATTCTTGATTTTCTTCATCAAGAGTTCATAAAAAATAATAAACTTCATCTGCTTTATATTTACTTTTTAAATATATTCTAAACCTTTTTACATCTAGTTTCCAATTATCAGCTTTTATTCATAAATGTAGGTTTTGACCATCTATGAATGCAATATTTTTTTCTTCTTGCATTTTTTATTCTTAATTTTTAACTTGATTAATATATATAAATTATACTTTTTACAAAATAATATTTATTTTTTGTGTTAAAAATTACCTAAAATCAGATTGACTTTATATTAAAAATACTTAAAATATCTAAAATATACCATAACAAATAAGTAATGAATAAGCAATGATATGAAGGATTAAATACAGATCTTTGAGCTAATAATATAAATAATAGTGTATCAAATCAAACTGATATTGTAAGTGAGTTAGTTTTAAATTTACTTAGTGATTGAGTTAATAAACCATGAATTGATTTTATAAAAGATGTTATTGAGTTATTAGAATATAAATGACTGGATGCTGTATTTTCGATTACAGATGAATGATGAGAATATATGTATGAGATATCTACTGAACAGTTTCCTAATAAGATTATTTGAATATTAAATAATAATTGAGAAATAGAAGTATTGTTTCATAATTCTAATTCTACTCAAAAAGAAATAAAACAAGAGTTAAATATAGTTTCTAAGCTTGATGATTTAGATAGATTAACTACTTGGTTATCAAATCCAGGAATTTTAAGTGAAACAAATAGTAATATTATTTTTAAAAATAAGTATAAATTACCAAAGCTATGAAATATAACAATTGTTTCTTATAGAAATTTTAATAGTATATCTTTTTATTTATCAGTTTCTAATAAGTATCAAATTGAAGCTAATTTATATCATTCTTCAAAATGATTATTTTTAAATTGATCAATACATGATTGATTTAAAAAACAACTTGATTCTTTAAATTATTCACTTTATTGAGATGATTTGGATTCTATTGGTGAACAAATTGTATATTTAATTTCAAAAGATATACAAAAAATGGTATTAGAAAAAAAGGTAAATTTGGTTATAAAGTTTTTAAAATCTTGCTGAATGGATCCTATTTGTCATTTTGACCAAAATTGAGATAATGTAGATGCTACAATATTTAATTCAAAAAATCCAAAAAGAAGAGTAGTGTATTTTTTAGATGAATTAGAAATTGAATCACAATTTATAGATGTGACAATTGATTCAGTAGATATTGATAATATGGTTGCTAAACTTCCAAACACAGAAGATAAAGCTATTGTAGAGTGGCTTACTAATTAAAATATATGAGATTAGATAGATACATAAGTGAAAAAAAACAAATGAGTAGAAATAAATCCCAGGCTCTTATTAAGTCTGGGTGTGTTTTGGTTGACTGAAAAACAGTTACAAAAGTAGGGCTTTTGTTAAAACAAACTGAGTGTATAGAAATCTGAGAATGTGAAGAGGTAAAATATGTAGCCAGAAGTGCTTTAAAACTAAAATGGTTTCTAGAAAATGATGATTTAGACTTAGAAAATAAAGTATGTCTTGATATATGAAGTAGTACTTGATGATTTTGCCAAGTCTTATTAGAAAATGATGTAGCAAAGATTTTTGCTGTTGATGTTGGTAGCTCACAACTTCATGAAAAAATAAGAAATAATCAAAAAATAATATCTTTAGAAAATACTGATATAAGAAAACTTAATAAATTAGAAAATAATATTGATATAATTACCTGCGATGTAAGTTTTATAAGTCTTGATTTAATAATAGATTCAATAATAAGTCATATGAATAATGATACTGTTTCTATACTTTTATTTAAACCACAATTTGAAGTATGAAGACAGTGTATAAATAAAAAATGAGTAGTAAAAGATAAGAAAAAAATAGAAAAAAGATTTAAAGAGTTTTTGGATAATCTAAGACTTAAGTGATTAAAAATACTTAAGGTAGAAGATTCTAAACTAGACTGAGAAAATTGAAATAAAGAAATAGTTGTTAAGGTAAGAAAAAATAGTTAAACAATATGAAGAGCATAAGTGATATAATTATAGGTTTACAAAATGCCTCTGAACAACAAGAACGTTCAGAGGTTACTATTGCGTGAGCTAATAAAATAGCTGAAGAAATATCAGCTAATGCTAATGGTATTTTATCTAGAAATGAAGTAGAAGAGTTTTTGATTAGAAAGCAACAAACTTTTGTACGTAGTCAAAGAGATCAAAATTTATTATTGAAGGAACTAACATGAAAAGTAGCTGTAGCTGCTCATCATAAAATATTTCAGAATGGTATAAGTGTGGGTCTATGAGAGTGATATTATACAACTGTTAGTAGAGAAAATAGTAAATTGATAGATTATTATTTTGATACAGGATGATATGGTATCAAAAAATATACAAAAATGAAAAATGAGTGGTTTACCCCAGAAAGGATTATTGTTGATGCTATTGATATGGAATCAGAAGTACCGGAAGTAATTCATGGAATAACTAGACATGAGATATGAGAAGTTATGTTTAATAATTGGAAGTACTTTATTCTATCTCAGTATCAGATGGAAAAAAGACTTGAGGGGGTTGATGGTATGTGAAAATGACGGTGAAAGGATTTTGGTATGTTTATAAATGCTGTTTGAGATCCAAGGATTAATTATTTTACTTCACAAATATCAGAAGGGTCAGCCAGAGATATAATGTATGCTGAGTTATCTTGATTAACATGACTTGTATGAAAAATATGACAATTACCTGTGCATCAACAATTTTTAATGTTAGCAAATGCTAGAGAAGCCGAAGATTATGCTCCTAGTTTAGTTGATTTATTAAAAAGTGAATCTGATCCTAAGGCACTAGATTTTTATAATGAACATAAAGATGACCTAGAATTAATTTCTAGAACTTTGGATATAAAAGATTTTTATGAGTTAGCTACAAAACTATGGTCAAAATATTTAAAAATTATAGATGAAGAAGCTAGAGAATTGGAGCATTATAAAGAAATGATATTATTGTTACCAATGCCATGTTGAACATGATTTTTGTATGATAAGTCTACATGAACTATTGTCCCTATACCACTTGATGCCATAAATACTGTACAAGGTAGATGAAATATGGATAGGATAACAGATAAAAGAGATAGGAATGAAAATCTAGATGAAAATAAGTTAGACAAAGATAAGGCAAAAGAAATACTTGATAAACTTGCAAATCCTGAAGATTGAGATGCAGGTCAGAAAGAAGATTGAGAAAAAAGTGAAGATTGAGAAAAATCAAGTAGTAAAGAGGAATCAGAAAATGAAACTGATTGAGAAGAAGAAGGAGGTGCTTATTGATGACAATGAAGTTCTTGATGATTAAATCAGGTTTATAGAACTAAACCAGATGTGTCATATAAACAGGTTTTTAGATGAATTGATAATGTTTCTAAAAGTTTTAAAAGATTATTAAAACCTTTTATTCCTAGAGATAAGCCATGAATTGTTCCTAGACAAAGTACATGAGCTTTTAGGGTTTCTGATTTTATTAGAACTACTTGAAAATCATCAGATGTATTTTTAGAAGTAGTTGATTGAATAGAACATTATGCAGTTTTTTGAATAATAATTGATAATAGTTGAAGTACTTCAGAAAACAATAAAATAAAATATTTTAAAGCAACAGCTTATGCTTTAGCCGAATGATTGAGTGCTAATGATATTCCCTTTGAGATGATGACATACTGAAATGATTGGAGTTGAAGTATAGCTTTTATACATAAGATTTCAGATGGATCATCTTTTACAAAAAAAGAAAAAAATAGATTAGCTTCAGTTTCAGCAAATTGATGACAACTTGATGTAGAATGCTTAGCTTTAAGCTGATCTCATTTAATTCCTCTTTCAAAAACACTTGATTGTAAACCCTTTTTTATAATCATTTGTGATTGATTAACTGATATTTGACTCAAGTATCAAGTAGAAAAATTAAGATGACAGTGATGAGTTGTATTGTGAGTATGAGTAATGATACCTGATGAAGATAAAAAAGAATTTAGAGAAAATTTTTGAGATAGACATGGGATACTGGTTGATGATTTTAATCGTATTCCAATGGAGATAATGAGAAAAATAAAAAGGGAGAGTAATAAGATCTTTAAGCTAAAAAGAAAATAATTTAATAATACTAAAATATAAATGACAAATAGTGAAAATAATGTATGAGATATTCTTTGATTAACAGAAGAGCAAATTAATGAACTACCTAAAGAAGAATTAGAAAAACTTCAATCTGAGATTTTATCAAATCCAATTTTTGAAATATGACTTGTTTGAGAATATGCAAAAAATAGAGTTCTTGATATAATGGATAGAGCTATAGATAAATTTGAACAATACTTTGAGGATATTAATAAACTACCAGACTTAGCAAAAGAAAAATATAGAAAACTGGAGGATGATTTAATAAAAAGAAAAAATGAAATTTCACAGCGTAAAGAAATAGATATAAAAAAAGAAGCTATAGTTATAGCTTATTCAGAATTTATTGAAAGAGCTCAGTTGTCTATTATTCATGATTATATTGAAACTGTATGAAATCATAGGTTACAAATTCAAGTTAATTGATGAAAATTTATCAAATACTGATCTTTGCGTGTTAATTTTGAATGAAATGAAATGTTTTGAGTTGATGATACATCAAATGCTTTACTTAAAAGTATAAAGGTTAGAAATATTACAAATATAGTTTGGAATGATGCTTGATGAAGACAATCATCTTTATATGCTTCTATAGAATTATTTAGAAGAAAATGAGATATACTTGTTGCAACTATCTCAAAATTGTTAATGATGACTAGAAAACAAAATGATATCTATAAAATAATTGATGACTTTAATGATTTTATATCTCCTGAAAATCTTTTAAAATGACCTATAGAAAAATATGATAGAGTTTTAAGAACTGCAGAAAAAACAGGTGTTGAATCAATAGATAATGAAATAGAAAAAATGCATTGAGAACTTGTTGATAAAGTTCAAAGGAAAATGAATGTTTTAGCTGATGCTAGAAGAGTTCATGAAATGCAACAAGAGTGAGATAGAATAGTTACTTCAGCTTCAATTATGACTCGTAAAAAAGAGGTGGCAGAGTGAATGAGTTTTAGGTACATTAAATATGATAAAACAGCTACTAATGTAGAGTTAATACCACCTTCTGAATTATGAGATAAAGAAAAAAGCAATGGAGATATTTATTTTCAAATTCCCTATTATGAATCAAATGATCCAGATAGGTTTATAGAGCAAAAAGATTTTGTGTTAACAGAGTATCATTGGGATATTTTGTTTAACAGAATGAAGGCTCTTTACCACTATCCTACTAGAAATACTCTTTTAGTATGACTTGCTTGAACTGGTAAGGATTATTTTATAGAATATCTAGCTTCACTTATGAATATGGAAAATTGTCTGATTCAATGAAAAAAATTAATTACAATTGAGGACTTTTTCTATACAAGAAGAATAAGTAAAGACTGAGATTATTCAGTACCGACTCCAGCTGAAACATTTGTAAGTAAAAGTTGATGTTTACTTAATCTTACAGAGGTAAATAAGTTTGGTCCAATGCTTAGTGATTTAAATCCATTATTTGAGCCAGCTACTCGTAAAATATTTTTAGAGGTAAAATGACAATACTTTAGTATTCCTGCATGAAACATGATTTTTTGATCTATGAATCCTTCGTGGTTTTGAGGTTGAAGATCTGATTTAGAGTTTGATGTAAAGGATCGTTTTCAAAATATATTTAAATATGAATACTTGCCTTTTTTCTGAGATGCAGATATGTTAGAAAAATGATTATCTGAACAAACAGCAAAGTTTAATACTTGAATAGCATGAGAAGATAAAGTTGTATATTATTCATATGAAGCTGAGATTTATTACAAGAGTTTCCCTGCTTTAGAAAAAATGTGACAAACTATGTTTAGAAATACATGGAATCAAATTTATAATAATTGAAAATACAATTCCAAAATAGAAAAAGCATTACAAAAACATCAAAAAGCTGAGTATAGATCTATATCAGTATTAAAAAATATTTTAGAGTTTGTTAATGTTTACAGAAAAATATTTGAAATGGCTAGGCTTGATAAAGTCCAATTAGAACCATCAGAAATGCTTACTCAACGTACTCTTAAAACATTTATCGAAGACACTGCTATGATTGATCCTCTTTCTAAAAATCCTGATACTTATAAAGTTGTAATTAAATATATTTTAAAAGGAAGAATAGAAGATGAAGAAGAATGAATGCCACTTATAAGACAGATACTTAATTCATAAGACAATATTATATTGTCTTATTTTTTTGACATAAAATTAAAAATATATTATCATATATACAATAATAATATATTTATAGATATATGGAAAAACAAAAACAAAATATAGAGCAAAATAATACACTTAATAATAATCCAATTTCAGACTTAGTTAATTTTACTAAGAGCTGAGTTTTTTGAGCATTATTATGACATAGTCCTAATTTAGAATCTGCATCATTACAAGCTGATTTAATAGATAGACAAAAAGCAGTTTTAGATAGAAACTCTTGAATAAATTCTTATGAGAATATATTTTATAGTCTTTCTCCAAAAAAAATGAAAGAATCTTGATTTAAGTATTTGCTAGATAAATCAATTAGACCACAATATATTTTAAATCTCTTGGCTATTGATAATAGATTGGATCACCTTACAATAGAATTATTAGCTAAAAACTTCATATCTCCTAGAGAATATAGAGTATTTGCTGATTATTTTAATACTATGTTTTTTTGAAGAAGAAATGATTTTTTAAGAGAGCTGTTAATTGCAAATGATTTCAGGAAAATCTTTGATTATTTTGAAAATAATAAATTAAGTTTTATAAATGTTTGAAACAAAAGTGTAAAATTATACTGAAAAATAAACTTATATAAAGCATTACTTGATTATTCTGAGCTTTCTGGTATTAGTGATTATGATTTACTAATCAAAGCTTATGAAAATGTATTGAATACAAATCTAGATACAAAAGATGATATACAAGATGTATTTTTAATTACATATAATCAGTGAGTAAATCAAAAACAAGCAAGGACTCTTACAAATAATGAGTGAATTAATATAAAAAATTTTGATTCTAATTGAGCTTTTATTTGATTGAAAGATATTATTAATAAACAATATTCTAATTCAGAATGATTTTCTCATATCCTACCTAGTAATGCAAAAGAATTTATTTGAAACTTGCCTAAATTTTTATGAGATAAAAGAAAAACACTGCTATATATTTGACTACATTGAGATATGAACTGAGATAGTTGGCCTTTAGAAAAAATCGATTATGATTATATAAATAGACTGGCAAAAAGATATAAAAACCTAAGAGTAGTTATTGATAGTTGTAATTCTAAGTATAAGTTTAGAGATAAATATGGTAATTTTGATTTAGAGAAAAACATCACTATATCTTCTTGATTACAGGTTTCAACTAACTGATATAATAAAATGATTAAAGAATCATATAAATATGATAAAAATTGATGATTGAAATGAGATTATAATTCAGATGGTAAGGTTGACCACAAAGAAGCTTCAATGTATACATTTTTAAACTATAAAGATAGTTTTGTAATTTGAAGAATATAAAAAAGATTAGTTTTTTTTAACTAATCTTTTTTATAGTGAATTTTTTCTTAACTCTTTAACTATTCTTTCTATATTTGTTTTAAGTATTTCAAGTTTTTTGATATTTGACTCTATATAACTTATATCCCTGCTTTCTTTTACTCAATCTAAGACTTGAGTTTTGTACGCATCTAATTCATATTTATAATCATCATATTTTTCTACTACTTTGTATAACTCTTTGAACTCCTCTATTTTTAATTTGGAGAAATCAAATTGTCAAATAAAGATTTTGACTTGTTCTTCTATATCTAGTATATTATTTCAAGCTGTTATTTGTTGTAAGTTTTTTAATATAAATTTATATATTTTTTCTATAATTGCTATATTAAAATAATCTTGATTATATAGTTCTAAATTTAGAGTTTTAAATGTTTCAACTGCGTTTTTTAAAATTGGATGTGGGTCTAGATTTATATCTTCTATAATAGTTTCATTATCAAGTTCTTTTTTAGCTATTAAAGCATCTATCTCAATATTGCATCATTTTAATCTTCTTATTCATCTAGCTAATTGTCTTTTATCTTCTGATTTCACAAGATTTATTGATTTTCTGTACTTTCTATATCTTTTTTTAGATACATATTTTTTTAGTTCATCATTTACTTTGTCAGTTTTTCTTAATCATCAATTAGATATAACTCTATTTATATATTTTTTAAATTTTTTTAATCTAACTATATCTTTTTCATTTTTCTTTAATAGTCTTTTCTTTTTTGTTATTGATTTGAAAAATGCTAAGTGTATTTTTCTACTATCTACTCATGATTCCTCAAAAAATGTCTTTAAGGTAATAAATTCACAAATAAACTCATTATAGCTTATGTTATCTTTTATTATATCAAATAATTCATTATTTGATTTTTCTTTTAGTTTTTCTGTATTAAAAGATACTTCATTGCTTGTTTTTATACTTGTAAGTATATTGAAATATATTTTTTTCAGTCTAATTAATTCTTGTATTTCAAAATTGTGTTCATCTGGAGTTCCTATTATTTCTTTTATTTTCTTTTTTGTGTTTTGTACTTGTCTGATATCTTTTCATTTTAAAAATGCTTTTATAGCTTCATCATCAGATGCTAAAAACATATCAAGTATGGAAGTATCTTTTTCAAATGAGATAAAAGTTTTTTCCATATTATTAGGGTTGATCCTATGTTTTTCAAGTATTGTTATTTTTTTAAGTAATTCTACAAATGTAGTTGTATTAAAATTGTCTCATCTTGATTTGATATATTTTTTTACATAGTTGTTGTAGTAAACTAGGTAGTATGGTAACCAGTTTTTTGCAAGATGTTCTATTGTATTTTCTTTTGTTTGTAAGCTATTAACATTTACACAATATTCTGGTTTTGTCGATTCTATCCATAGCTTTTCTACATCATTTTCCCTTATCATTTTAACTCAAGCATCTCTTGCTTGTTCTACTCAGAAAAACTCATAGGTACCATCTATTATTCTATGATAATATTCACTTATATTTTCCTCTCATACTTCAGTTATATTTGTAAGCAGATTAAAATCATCTTTTCAATCTTTTCATCATATAATAAATGGACTTCATATATACAATCATCCATTTCTTAGATTTACAAGACTTACATTTCAAGGTCTAAATCATAGAGGTATATTTTCAAAATGATTGTAAAAAAAGTTTTCTTTTTTGTTGTATTTGTAGATATTATCTAGATTTCAGCTTATTAGACATTTTTTGATTGAATCAGCTTTTAAGCTTATGTCATCTTTAATTGTTTCAATATCATATCATAAGAATTCAAATCTTGCTCTAAGTATTTCTATTGAATTATGTATTTCATATAGTTTTTTTGTTTTGATTCAAATACATTCTAAATCAACTACTTCAAAAAGCATTTTTTCTCAATCAAGAGTTTTAAATATATCTATTTCTTTTCTACTTACTCCTACTCTTATTAATTTTTCTATTTCAGTATCTGTTAGGTGTTTTGATGTAACTACTTTATATAATTGTACATAAAATAATAAATCAGAATTGTACTCAGATAATCCATATCATGAACAAAGAGTTTGCCATTTTGCACTTTTTGATAAAAATCATTTTTTTTCTAAAATTGCTACAATATGTATTATATCTTCACTACATCATAGGTCTATGGATTCTTTTAAAATCATTGCATTATTTACACTAAGTGGAAACTTTAGAAGCTCTGTTCATAGTTTTGTTATTCTACTTTCATCACTTATTGCTCATAGCCTTTGAAGTTTATTATATGATAGATTCAATAGCTCTACAGAAGGAGAATGTATAAATGGTTTTTGTTTATTTAGTACTAAGTCTCTTATATCTATTCAGTCAGCAAGTCATAATAATATATATCTATCAAGCATTTCTTTTTCTATAGGTGCTTTATCAAAGTTTGGTAGTTCTTCATAATTAGTAGAATTGTTTCTTATGTATTTTCAATCATGAGTTCTTCATACTCTTCATGATCTTTGATCACAAGATGCTTTAGATACATTTTCTACTATTAATTCTTCTATTCAGTAATTATTATAATATACTGTTTTATGTCTTCATAGATCTATTACTACATCAAGATAATCAATTGTAATACTTTCTTCTGCTATATTTGTAGCTACAATTACAACATTTTGTTTACTTTGTTTTTTTAAGATTTGAATTTGTTCATCTATAGATATTTCAGAGTGAAGTGGGTATATAATTGCATCATTTCATAATGATCACTTAAGTTTTGCTATATTTTCTTCTATTTCTTTTTTTCATTCAACAAAAAGTAATATATTTTTTCATTCTTCTAATACATTTCAATCTTCATCTGTTTTTCAGTTATATATTGTTTGAATTGTTTTTATGTAGTTTGAATTTGAATTAAAATATCTCTCAACTGGATATGTTCTTCATGGTATTTCAAGTACTGGTATTTCACTTGTAAGACGACTAAAATAGTTTACTAGAATATTTGGGTCAATTGTTGCTGACATTAAAACCAGCTTCATTTTTTCTTTTGTATGCAGTAGAGTATCTCTTACTTTCATTGCTAGGATTTCAGATGCAATAGAATACTTATGTATTTCATCAAGGATTAATACATCTGGTGTGATTCAAGAAATAGATTGTCTCATTAATTCAAGTCAATCTGTATGGAATGATAATGGTGATGTGTGTCTTGAACTTACTTGTTGTCAAGTTCTAAAACCAACATCTACTCATACTGAATAATTAGGATTTCAAGTATCAGCCAGTAGCTCGTCAGATACTCTAGAAGCTAGAGATCTTGCTGATATTACTTTTGGCTGAGTATTAACTACACTACCAAATTGTTGAAGCATTTTTGGTATTTGTGTTGTTTTTCAGCTTCATGTATCTGATTGTATTACTGTAACTAAGGAGTCATTAACAGCAGAAACAATATCATTTTCAAACATTGTAACAGGCAGTGCTTCAACTGATTCTATTATATCTATTCTATCATCAAAACTAATTACATTTCAGTATATATCAATTATACTTCAATCTGATTGCTCACCTGGAGTAAAAGCTGTATTATTTATTGACATCTCTAATAGTTACTTATTAATATAATATATATACTTATTTTACTTAAAAAGTCAATCTAATATTTACTTTTCCCTATTTTATTTTATAAAATTTTCAGAAAAACAATATATTAACATATTATAATATGTTAATATATTGTAAAAAAACTACAAAAATAACATATTTTTGTAGTTTTTTGTTACTTTTGTATTATTTTTTTCACTTCCCTTCTAAATATATTAGTTTCTATATAATTTATATTTTCTTGTGAATCGTATATAAAAGAATTTCAAAGCTCTTCTATGTCCTCAACATTTATATGTATTTCTTTTATATTATTGTATTCATATTTTATATTATTTTTATTAGAGAAAATGATTTTATATTCTGGTTCTTCTAGAAATTTTATTGACATCTTAGCTGACCAAAACTCATATATTTGGTTTGCTGTTAATTTTTTATAATCTATACTATAATATTTTTTATCCATCAACCTCATAGCACTAATACTTAAAAAGTATCTAGTGTCGATTAATTCAGCTAAGTTAACTAATTTATGTAATGCTAGATCTTCAAAATCAAAGTTTTCTATTCATCTATCAAGTATTTTTTGTATTAATTCTAATAATTCATTATCATTTATATCAATTTTTACAAGTCATTTTCATTCAAGTCCACTAAGTCATATTAATTTTTGATATTTTATTATTGATTCAATTTTTGGAATTACTTTTATAAAGTATCTCATAAGTAATATTTTATCTTTTATATCTTTAAAATTTTCTATAAAATTAATTACTTTGTTTTCATCATTTAGTTCTTCTAAAAATTCTTTTTCATTTATTTTATCAAATTTCCAGCCCTTTATTTGTATTTCATAACTTGTTAATGATCTTTCAGTTTTAATATCATCTCAGATAAACTCTGTATATAAATAATCACTGTCTAGATCTTCAATATTTTGTCATTCAATAGAGTTTATGTATGTAGTCTTAATGTATTCATATTCTTCGTTTATATGAATTTTTAATCTTTTTAGTAAATCTGCTTCAGTATGAATTTTTAGTTTTATGCTTCAGTTAGATGATACAAAAAGTGTTGATATAAAAGATAAATATAATTTCAAATTGTTTTTTATTGTTATATCAAATTTTTCTCTATAGGCATCTATTCTCATCATAGATTATTAAAGTTATTAAAAAATTCTATAATTTCTGGTGTTATATTATCAAAGTAAAAATAATAAAAACTGTTGAATTGTACAATTTGTATTTTATCTTTTACTATTGTGATTTCATATATTAGTTTAATTTCATAAGGATAACTTGAAATATCTTTGTTTATTTCTACTATATCATAAATAGGGCAAAAAATTACTTCTTCTTTTATTTGTTCATAAAATTTTCTAATATCAGTAGTTGCTATTAGTTGTAAATATTTGCTAACATTTTTATTATAAATGATTTTTTCATAGACTCATTTATTTTTCTTTTCATTAAACCAAAAAAGATTTTTTAGACTTTTTACAAGTGATAATACATCAGCAAAACTGTTTAAGTTATAATGCATTTCAGATTGTCATTTTACATAATTATCACGTATTTCCTTAGGTAAATAGAAAAATTCTGAAGTTCTATTTCAATAATCTCAGTGTGTATTAAAACTAGTATTTTTTACAAAACTATATACTATTTTTTTTAATATTTCTGTAATTTCCTGATTTCTATTAGCATCATCACTATTATTCTCAATTAAAATCCTATATATTTCATCTTGTAATTCTTTTGCTTCACTACAAAATTTCTCAAATTTTGCTTTTTGAGTAAATGCAGGCAGTATGCTTTTTTTTGTTTCACTTGTATGTGGTGTAGGTAGTGTGTTCATATTTTTATGATTAATTAAATATTTGTTTTAATTTTTTCAAAAATTTTATTATATTTTTCAGGCATTTTCTCTTCTATAAACTCCAAAAATCCTTTTATATCAGAATTAAAACTTTTATAGATAGTATCACTATCATCAAGGATAAATAGTAAGCTTATATTTTCTAAAAATTCTTTGTAGTCTTTTTCTAGGCTTATTCAAAATTTTGATAATATGGCTTCAAATATTATAAAAGTATCTTCAAAGTTTCTTTTAATATCTGATTCATTATGATACTCTCTAGAAAAAGCTCTAAGATCATCTATATAATCAATTACTTCTTTTGGGATGATATTTCTTTTTGCAACTCTATCTATTAGAGAATTATAGCCATCAAAGTATTGTTTTGATATAAATAGCTCTCAGTTTTGTATTCTTTGAATGTCTCTAGGTGTTGTTTTATTATTTATTTCATTTTTTTCAAAATCAAGTTTTATATGCATAAAGTCTTGGTTTTGATTTAGTATGTCTATTAGGTTTGCATTTATTTTATAACTTTCTAGTAAAGCTACATTTTTGTTTGTGTATATTTGGTTTAATTTTTTTCTGTAAATATCTCTTTCTATGTTTACCTGTGAATCACTATCTATTTTCTTAAGAAAATCTAAAATTTCTTGGTTTACTTCTTCAAAAGAAAGGTAATAAAAGCTATTAAATTTTATGACTTTTATTTTGATATTATTTTTTAATAATATTTCAGAAATTTCTTTTATTTCATATGGATAAATAGACTTATCTTTATCTATTTTTTGTGTAACTACATATGATAGATTGTATAAAAAATCTCAAACCTCTGTTGAGCTAATATGATATAAAAATTTTTTAATATTTCTGTTATAAACTATATCATCATATATATATCAATTCTTCTTTTCATTATAGCAAAAGTGATTTTTTAGTGTTTCTCATAGCTCTACTATATTCATAAAACTAGCTAATTTATATTTTTTTTTATTTGTTCATTTTATAAATATATTACTTATTTCTTCTGGTAAAACATAATAAACTATTCATTCTCTTTCTCAATAATTTTTAGTTTTTATAATTTTTGAATATTTTATAAAATATGTTACCATACTACTCATATATTCATAACTCCGATTATATGGAAAAAATTTTTCCTCTTCAAATTCAATAAAAGTTTTGAAAGCTTCTTGTTTTATTAAATTTACTTCACTACAAAACTTCTCAAATTTTGCTTTTTGAGTTAATGGTGGAACAATTGTTTTTTTTGTTTCTTCAGAGTATGGTAAAGGTAGTGAGTTCATGAGAAATTATTTCATTATTCTTTTAATCTGTTTTTTGACTTTATCGTTTTCTATTTCAATTAGTGTTGTATCATTTTCTAGTTGTGTGTTATTTTGTTTTAGAGTTTTCATCTTAGCTAGATTTTTTAATCAGTTTTCAAAAGTTGTTAATTTTAAAGTAAAATTTTCCATAGAAGTTCATAGACTATTTTCAACTATTTGATATATTATTTTATCTTCCTCTCTAATTGGATTTTTTTCATTGAATGTTTGTAGTAAATTTGTATATTCTTTAAAGTTTGGTATTTGTTCTTGTAAAAAGTAATAAAATATAGCTATATCTTTAAGTATTACTTTTAATATCAACTCTGTATTATTAATTCCCTCATCTATATCTTTAACTTTCTTGATTTCTCATAGATCATATTTTTTTATATCACCATCCTGGAAATATTTTGAAAATATACTTATGAGTGTTGGATCTACTACCCTATCTAAAAAGTATTCAAAATATATATTTTTTGTTTGTAGGTCATAAAATAATCAGTATAGAAAGTATGAATAAACTTCTGTTATATTGTTTGTAAGAAAGTCTATTATCATCGATACTTGATATATCCCATTTCTTACTTCTTTTTGAGATATTTTAAACCTATATGTATTTCAAATAGTTACTTCAATTCTGTTATTAATTTCTTTTAATTCATATTTTTCTTCTGTTATAGAAGCAATGATTGAAAAACTTTTCTCAAAACTATCCTTTAAGTCTATTTCTTCAAAACTAAAGTACATAAAAGATGCTGAGTTTTCTTCCAGCTCAGGATATTCAAAATCAAACGGAAATGTATTGTTTTCTGTTTCTATAGATGATTCTATGGGTGCTATTGTATTCATGTTGTTTGTATTAATTTATTTACTCTCTCCTCTCATAATAATAACTCTTCTTTAAATAATCCCCTTATTTCTTTATTAAATATATTTGTTTTTAAAATATTATCATTTATTTGAATTGTTTTATTATTTACTAATCTTTCAAGTATGTCAATAGAAATTTCTATCTTGTCTATCTTGTTTAAATCAAACTCATCAAAGAAAATATTATTTGAGTTATTTGTTATTTCTATAATATAATTAAAGTCTTTTTTATATAATACTTCTGATAATTTTATTATTCATTTTATATAATTTATATTATTATCATTTGTTTTATATTTAATTTTTCAATTATTTTGTATTCTTCTTTTTAAGAAACCTACAGTATCTAATACTTTTGATACTTCTATTAATTTATCTAACTCTAAACTATCAAAATCATATCTGCTTGCTCAGGTAGTAAATATATCTGTTATTGTATTAATTAGTTCTTCTGTATAATTAAATGATCAAAAGATAATAAATCAGCTTCAAGTTATATCATAATCTGAAATCACTTTTTTTTCATACTTTTCATCTATTCTAAAAAATGGGAAATATCTAATTATTTCTTTTGTGCTATAATTATCTATATCAGTATTTTGATTTCTTTTACCTATACTGTGCCATAATTCTTTATTTCTTAATATTTCCTGTATTTCTTGTGTTGTTAAAGTTTTATTTAATAGTTTTTTTGTTAATAGTTCTGATTTTTGTTCTATTTCATCTATTAATTGCTCAATTTTTCATTTTTGTTCAATTTGAGAATGATTATTTATTTGAGTTATTTGTTTTCAGTATTTTTTTCAATATTCTTTAAATAATTTTATAAAATCTCTTTCATTTATATTTCTATATTTTTTTATTATAAGATTATAATAGTCAAGTATATCATTATAATTTTTTAGTTCTATGAATTCTTCAAATACTCTGATTAAAAATTTGAATAAAATATTTGGGTTTTTACTTTTATTATCAAAAAATATTACTTTCTCTTTATCTCATATAATATTATCAAATAATTTTTTATATTTAGTATTATTATAATTATCTATAAATTCATTGAAAAGCAACTTATTTGATTGAGATGTTCAAAATTCTCAGTGAATTGTAATGAAATATTTTCATATATTTATAGTTTTTCATTCTTTAAGTCTTTCTATATCATATTCTATAAGTATATCGACTTGTTCATCAGTAAAATCTTTTATATTGTTTTCTAGATTTAATATAAAATCTATATTTTCTCTAGTTCTGTCTTTCTGTTTTTCAATTTTATCAAACTCTTTTAAGAATATTATTAGTTCTTCTGTTATTGTTTCAAATTGAATAATATATTTTCAAAATACTTTCCCTAAAATCAACTTTGTTCACTTTTCTAAAGTTATAATCGATATTTCTTCCAATTTGCTTGGGTATGTATCATTTTTTATTTCTTGTTTTTCATTATTTATTACTAAGGGATGTTTTGTTATTAATTCTATTACATCTTCTTTTTCTATATCATATTTAAATACAAAGTTATTTGTTTTATATGAGTATGTAAAGTTTTCGTAATCTTTTTGATATTTTTTTACTAAGAATAGATTTTTTAATAAATTAAATGATTCTACTATATTTTGAAAAGTTGATATATTTAATTCTAATATTTGATTTCAAAATATTGCTAATATTTCTTGATCATATACTCATATAGTTTCTTTATTAAATACATCTCAGTTTATAGTTGATGCAATCATGTGTTTTGAAAATAAATTTATTTTGTTTACTCATGGTTTAATAAATGGCTTAAGAAAATCTAGAATAATAAATTTATCTTTATTATCTATTTTAAATAAGTATCAAAAAGAATTTCTAAAATCTTTTGATAAGTGTTTTCTTAGTTTTGCTACTACATCTTCTATTTTTTCTTCAATTCTCTCTCTTAAATCCCTTATTTGTTGTTGTTTTTCTTCTATTTCTCAATAAGTAATTAATTCTCATCAAATATATGTTTTTAACTCTTTATTATTTTCTTTGATTTCATATTGTTCTATGTATTCACTTTTAGTATGTATATTCTCAATCTCACTAAAAATACCTAAAATTTCTTCTAAGGCTTGTTTTGTATAGTTTTCAAACTCTAAATATTGTCTTTCTGTTTTTGAAAGAGAGTTTAGTGTTTGTAATTGTGTACTCGGTCTATTTGCTAATGGATTGTTCATGTTTATTAAGTGTGTTATAAATACTATATGGTAAACTTTATTTTCTTTTTCTCCTAAGGGCTCTTCTTTTTCTCATAAATGAATAAAAACCATTATCTGTATTTTCTTTTTTACTTATTTGATTTACTATTTCTTTTTTACAGATTAGATTTGATATTTCTTTTTTAATAATATTCCCTTCAAAATTATTTTTGCATTCTATTTCTTCTCAGTTTAATAATTTTTTTATTGTTTCTAGGTTTAGTATTATTCTTTCTATTTTTCAAGGTTTATTTTTTTCAAACTCTATGGAGTTGTTTATATTAATAGCTTTTATTTGAATTGTGTAGTTACATTTTTCTATTTTTGTTCTGTTTTTTATAAAAAAATTATATATAGTATAGATTTCTTTATTATTTAAACAGCTTAAACAATCTATTTCAAAGTTTTTTGATGCTGTTGGATTATTCTTATAAATAGAATAAATAATAAACTTTGATATTTCTATATTTTCTTTTCATAACTCATATAAATCATCAATTGTTAGGCTTAAAAAATCATAATTAGCAAATCAGACTTCTTTTATATCCTTTTTTAATTTTTTAAATTTATTTTCTTTTTTATTTTTATTTTGTAATTTTTTTTCTTTTAGTTTTTTATGTTCTAAATGTTTTTGTTCTTTTTCACTTGCAGTTTCATATATTTCATTAAATTTTCTATAGGTTTCAATATCTATTTCCTTTATGTATTTTAAAAAACTATCTATTGCATTACCTTCAGAATTTACAAATATGTTACATAGTTCAATAAAGTTATTTAATTCATCTATTGTATTAATTCATCAATTTTTATTTACTATTTTTAATAAAAATAATACTCTAAGTCTATTTCTGGCATATTTTGAATATGTAGTTAGATTGGAAAATTTTTTATTTGTTCATTCGAAGTGATAGTTATCATTAATAAAAAAGTTTTTTATTGATTCAAGTGATTCTTGTTCTTGTAATTTTTTATAAAAATCTTCTACTGATTCTAAATATTTAAAGTACGTAAGAAAATCAATTTCTTGTCATAATTCTATTCTTTTAATATCTCTATCTACTATTAAGTTTGCTTTATTATAAAAATTTTCTAATTTTTTATTTTTATTTGTCCTGTTAAAATCTAAATCTATTTTTTCTATATCATCAAGTAGTTTAGAATTTGATTCTATATAATGTCTATCTACATCTAAAATATCTCTTATTTTTATTTTGACTCACTGAGTAAAATGGTCTACATTATATCTTTGGAAATCATGTAAAAATTCTAATACTTCATTTCATAAAAATTCAAATACAAAACAATAAGTTTTTCATATTTGCCTTACTTCTCAGATACTTCATTTTTTTAACTTAAATTTGTATATTGTTTCTGCAAAAAAATCATTTGCCTCGACTTTTTCATATACTTCATCTATTTGTTCTACTCTTGATGTAACTGTTCTTAGATTTTCATCTATTACATAGATTAATAAACTTTTAATTAATTTAGGATTATCGCATTCTATTCAAAAAGTATAATTATCTTCCTTATGATTATATTTTAATACATTAAATAATTCATTAAATTTGTATGCAAAAAATCAATTTTTGAGTAATTTAAGGACTTTGAATAATCAAATAGTATCTTTTATGTCAATATTTGAGCTAAGAAAATATTCAGAGAATTTTTCAAATAAATTGTTATAAATAGAATCATTTTTTTCTAATTTAATATATCAAATATCTCAACTATCAACCATTTTTCAGTCTTGTCATAATCATTTTTCAAAAATATTAAATGCATCTCTATGAAAAGTATCAATTATATGATTAAATAATTTTCTGATTTTATCATCATAGACTTCAAAACTTATTCATTTTTCTTCTCATTGTTCTCAGTTTTTATATAATATTGCTAGTTTTATTATTTCTTCTTTTTGTTTATCTATATATTTACAAAATAAAGCATGTTTTTTAGTAGTGATTTGTATTAAATCACTACTGTTATTTATTGCTATCGGCAATGATGGATTATGTATTTGTAAGCTTTTATTCATAATTTTGTTTGATAAATTTCTTCCTTTTTTAAGGGAGGTCCCCATAGGGGGATGGGTTATTTTTATTTATGATATTAGTTTATTAAACTCTCTAGAAAATAAGTGATTTTCATAATTTAGTTTTTTTGTTGTTTCTTCTCATTTAAGAATTTTTCTTATATATGATGTTCATATTTCAAGTGTTTTTATTTTTGGGTAATTGTCAGTATCAAATTCAATATCAAATGTTGTATTTGAGTTTGAGATTATTAGCGTATATGGTAAATCTATTAATTTTTTTTCTATCTTTTTATAAAAATTGTACAATATATAAACATCATTATTCTTATACTGGAAAGCTTTATTTGAGCGTATTTCATATTTAAAGTTTGTTGCAATTATTTGTTTTTGTAACTTTTCCAGTACAAAATCTGAAATATTTATTATTGCTCATAATTCAAATAAATCATCTATTTCTAATGCTAAAAAATCATAATTTAGAAATCATGTTTCTATTATTTCCTCAAGTATCTTAAAATATTTTTCATCATATTTCATTCTATTTTCTATGTCAAAGCTTAAAAAATCTTTAGATTTGATTCAAAATAATTCTTTTGTTAGATATTCATCTGTATTAAACACACTTATTAATCTTAGAGTTTTTTTCCGATCATTCATTTTGTTTACTCAAAGTAGATAGCTTTTTAATATATTTATAAATTTTTTATCAGCATACCATAATTCTTTAAAATCTATTTTATCAAATTCACCATCTAATATATGATTTTTTATATTTTCTGCTTTAGTTTCTAGCTTTTCTTTAGTTTTTTGATTATTTTCTTTTTTTTCTGTTCTTTGATTATTTGTTGAGTTTGAGGCTATATAATTATTTTTTATTTCATTGTATTCTCTATAAAGCTCTACATCATATTTTTTTACAATATTAAAAAAGTGATTTTCATTTTTTCCATATCATGATAATTGGATTAATTCATTTAGTTCTTCTATATATTGAATTTTTCAAAGTTTATTAAGTAGAAGAATAAATAATACAATTATTGCACTATTATCCTTGTATTCTTTAACATTATTATTTACTTTTCATCTAATTGTTAATGTACTATTTAATATATAATCAGACAATCTTTTCAGCTGATCTAATCATTTTAATCTTTTTACTAACTCAGCTATTCTATCATCACTTAAATAAAAATTTGTGTTAATATATTCATTATTTTCTATTTTTCATAGATCTTTATATATGTAATGTAAAAATGCTTTTTTTCTAGCCTTGTTATTTCTATCTAATTCAAGATATATTTCACTATCAAAAATCTTATCCATATTAGTAGATTCTTGATAGTTTCTATCTAGATTAATGATTTCTAACACTCTTTCAACAACTTCATCAGTAGTTTCTGAAATATCATTTTTTTCAAATAGTTCTAGTAAATCAAGTATTTCTTGTCATAAAAAATCAAAACAAAAATGAAAATTATTATGTCATATACTTCTCAATTCTAGTTTACTTCAACTATTTAGTTTTATTTCAGCTATTTTTACAGTTGAAAATGATGCTTTATCTATGTATTCGTCAGTTTCCTTATAATTTATATTATTTTTCTTTAAAAGTTTTATAACTTTTACTGGAATATGTGGATCTTCACCTATACTATAGCTAATATTGCTTTGTTTTTCATTATATCTCAGTTTTGAGTATATATTTTCATTTTGACTAGTTAATAAAAAAATTGTTTTCAGATTATTAAGTAGGTGTGATAATTCTTTAAAATTGTATATACTTGCTTTTTTTCAAAAAATGATAAATCTTGAGAATTGTAATATTTCTGAAACAGAATATTTTTTTCATCTATCTACTTCTAATAAATTATTAAATATATTAAATTCAATTATATTATCTACTTTTTTAATGAAAGATAATCATTTTTGAAGTTTTCATTTCGCTCATATATTTCATAGTAGTTCTCTATTTAGTTTTATTGATATATCATCAAATATATTTCATAACATCATTTTATAGTCTTGTTCAGTTATTTCATCTTTACTTTTATTTAATAATCATACAAAAATCTCTTTCTCTTTCTCTCAAATATAAGCACAAAACTCTGCATGTTTTTTAGTAGTTATACTATTTAAGTCTACTTGAAAAACATCCAATTCTGTTGAATTAGATGTTTTTGCTACAAGAGGTTGATTTGTGCTACTTACCATATTATTTATTAATTAAAGCTTTATTAATTGTATTTACAACTTCACTTCATTCTTTATTAATAGAAAAATAATTATCTGACTCTATATAGATACATATAAATTGATATTTACCTTCTATTATGTTGATAATATAATCCCCAGACTTATTTTTGTATATATTTTTTAACTGATTCTCTCTATCTATATTTCTATATTTAGCTACTTTATCTATAACTATATTTTCCTCACTTATGTCACACATACTAAACTCTGTTTCAGCTAAATAGTTTTCCAGACTTATTTTAACTTGATCCATTGTTTTAATGTGTTTTTTAAGTCAAGCTTTTACTGAGACAATTTCTTCATTACTGTCTCAGGCTTGTATTCCATAAAGAGTATTATTTACCAAAAAAGATATACTATCTGTAAAGTCTCCTACTGTTTTTGATATTTTTTTAGTAGCTCCAAGTTTATTTAAAGCTGTTGTAATTGCAGCAGTTATAATTGCTCATTTAATCATAATTTTTTATTATTTATTATCTTTTGGTGGTGTTGTTGTTGGTCTAAAATTTGTAAAATCTTGTTCTCAATCTACTGTTTGATTATCAGCATCATTTGCAAGTCTCTCAGCTTGGTTAAATGATAGTCTTCAATCATTTTCCATAGTTATTTGTAAGCTACTATTAGCTTCTCTATAATTAGTAATAGCTTTAGCTAACCTTTTTTCACTTCATTCTAATTTTTTATCTGAATCTTTTATTGATGTATCAAGTTTTTTAGCTTGTGTAGTTAAGAATTCAATATTTGATATATGTGCTAATTGCGATTCTGTATGTTTTTGCTTTAATTCTCAAGCATTGTCAGATAATTTACCTATAGTTTGTTTAGATATTTCTCTTAGTGCTTCATCCATTTGAGTTGCTCAGTGTAATCTTGCATTTATTGCTAATTGTTTTACTGTAATCTCTAAATTTAATTTTGTTGATTCTATTCTTAGTTTTAAATTATCTGCAATGCTTCAAGCTAGATTTGTACTTGCATCTCATACATTTTTTATGTACTCGATATTCATTTTTTGTTCACTCATTATGTTGAGTCTTGATTCTATTTTAGATATTTCTGAATCCATAGCACTTTTTTCAATCATATCCATATTTGAAGTATCTTGACTGTTAACAGTTTGTAATAGTTCTTTATATTTTTGTTCTAGGAAATCTATAACTGTAAATGTCATCGCTACTCATCAGATTTTACTTTCATAGTCTTCTCTTGTATTTTCAATATTTTTGATAAATTTATCTAAATCACTTTTTTCCATTTTTAGTATTTCTAAAAGTGTATCAGCATTAAGTGTTGTGATATCATACCATACATTTTTAGCTTTTCTACTTAGATTTGTTCATACTTCTTCAAATTTCCATAGTGGTATTCCTGATATCCCTGATGCTACAAGATTCATACCTCAGCTTACTACTCTTTTAGTAATTCTTTTTACTCTTCATACGTTTTCATCAATAGTAACTGCATCTTTATCTATAGCACTTCCATATCATAACTCTACTAGCTTTTCTACATCTCATTTATTACTAGCATCAATTACAGCTCATATTCTTTTTTCTTCATCTCTACTTAATCCTATTAAGTTTGCTACACCTGACTCATCTAGTCATTCTTCTTGTAATTCTGTAAATAGATTTTTATACCTATTATCTGTAAGTGAAGCAAATAAATTATCTAGAAAGTCTCTTTTTTCTTCAGCCTCACTATATAATCCATCCATTCTTTCAATTAATAAATCTCTTCTTTGTACAATATCTTCACTATCTCAGAGAGGTCTGTAAAACTCATCAAAATCAAAAAATGCTTGGTTTTCAATAGGATTTTCATTATTGCTTGTATAATGATTTGCTCATACTTCCAACATAATTGTTTAATTAATTATAAAATAATTTAATGTATTGTAAATATAAAAATCATTTTGTCAAGCCAATGTTGACAAAATGATTTTTAATATTTGTAAATAATATATTATTTATTTACTATAACATGTAAATTATTAAATGAATAAGCCTTTGATAATTCTTCTATACTTGTAACTCATATATCATGATGGTGTCAAAATTTTGACAATGTTAATCAGTGTCATAATAACACAAAATAATGAAGACCTTTAGTTATATTATCTTCTAATCTGTTATAGGAATATATGATTGTTCATGGTACCATGTTATATAAATCTTGTTTTTTGTATTTTGTATTACTGCATGTAAATTTTGATGTATCTAATAGAAATTTAATAAATGAAGTACATTCAAATCAATTTGTATTTTTATATTTACTATTTACAAGTATTTTATCTCTTGATCTTAAATATTGAGAAATTTTATCTTTAAGCTTAATAGGTAGTTCTAACAAGACATAATCATTATTTAAAGATATATAAACTATATCAATATCTTTTGTATTTTTTAGATTTTCAAAATTTGTTACTTTTTTTCATTCTAAATCATAGTAAAATTGTTTTTGAGATAATTTATTATACCTTGGACCAGAAGTTCTTGTAAGAAGTATATTGTATACATTAACTGCTACATCATCTAGTCCTCACATTTTCACAGTATTTTTTTCTGCAACATATAGTATTGTTGGATATTTTGGATTTTTGTTCACTATTTAAATCATAAAAAATATTAATCCAGATATTACATATTTATACTATAAAGTCAATTCAAAATTGACTTTATAGGTATTATATATATAATATATTAGTAATAATAACTAAATAATATTAGTTTATGAAAGTAAATGCTGTTTGAAAAATTAGAAACACCTCTCCTAAAAAAGAGAGTTTTTTTGAGTGGCAAGAACGTATTATAGATAGGATTGAAGCTATATTATCATCTCAAATTTCAAAAAAAGATTATAAAGATCATTATAATAATTTTACAACCTGAAAACAAATAAAGAAAGTAAGTGAATACTGACTTACCCTTAATCCAGAGATCGAAAAATGTAGAAAAAATCTTAAAGAAATAGTTTTAGGAAATATAGAAAATAATCATTTGTATAATATACCATTACTGGTTATTTATTTGTATAAACAAATGTGAAATAAAGCTTCAAAGCTGATCATAGCATTAGCTAAATACTATAATCATATAAAGCAAGAAAAGCTATTTGATATTGATTGGAGTAAATATAGTAAAAGATTACCAAAAAACTTTATAGAATTTTGTGATAATAGAAATGATATAGAATGATATGAAAAATACACATTATGAATACAGTATTTAGTTAGATTTACAAAATATAAAAAAAATGAAAAAAGAAAGAACTTATCTGCTAATCATGATTTTGCTACTATTCTAGAAAACTCAAGTATGTATAGATCAAGAGCTGAATTGAACTTAGAATCACTTGAAAACATGGAAGAAGTAGAGTTTATTAGATATCTAGTTTGAAATACGCTTGATTCTATTCCCTCTATGCTAGAAGTTTCTTATGAATGATGGATTAAATATCTAATAGAATGAATAGAAAAAGAAATATCAAAAAATCAAAAAGATATAGATTATTATAATAAACATTTAGATAAAGATAATAAAGCTTTAATAACTATATCTAGATTATTAAATCATTTAATAAACTATATTCAGTGAAATAATAACAGCAGTTTTAAAAGAATTAAAACAAGTATAGAGTCTAATAGATGAAAAGATAAATTAAGTCAGGATGAAATAGTTGAATTAAAAGCAAATTATGTTGTACTATTAAAAGCTTATGAAAGTAACTCTTATTATAAAAACAAAATAAAGAATTTTTTTGATAAACTTGATATAGAAGAATATAAAAACTTGCTAGAAATAAAATTGCTTATGAATTTTTCTGATGAAAGGATAGAGAGAAGTAGGAAAAAATTAAGTGCATTAGAAAAGAAGAAAAATCATTTAGAAAATAGTTTAAAATCAGATATAGAAAAGCTTCATAATAAAGCTAAAAATTATCAAAGACAAACTTTAAGCAAAGCAATAAAATCAGATTATTACAAAAAAGAATTTGAAATTAAAAAACAAAATAAAGACTTTAGAAGTCTTGATTTTTTAGAAGATCAAGCTATTATACAAGTAATGAGTGTTGTTGCTAAATTCCATAAAGAATCTTCAGATGACAACTTAAGAGACAATATACCAAAAAATTTTTTAAAGAACAAAAATTTTACTTGTTTCTCTGGTGTATGGTTACTTGCTTGATTATTGCTAGATATGTGATTTAAAGAAAAAGATATATATGTTTCTTTTTGATATCAGTCAGGTAATAATTATAATTATAGACATGCTTATCTTTTAGTAAGGAAATCAAATTGAAGGTTTTTAAGAGTTGATTATGGTTTTTCAAAAATAGAAAAAAGTAATTTCCCAGCAACTGATGATTTTTTACAAAATGCTGCTACAAAACAGTTAGATGCTTGATATAATGGAACATCAGTAATGGCTGATATTAGTAATTTAGTATGAATTGATAAATTATCTCTTCTGTATAAATTAAAAGATGGATTATTGTTATGATATTTGATTAATTATGCTTGAATTTTATTTCAAAAAAAGGATTATAAATCATGTGAAAAAATACTAAGATTAGCTTCATCAATTGATCCATTTAATACTGACATAAATGAAATGTTTATGTTATTGTATGATGCTAGATGACATATAAATAAAGCACGGGATATGGCATTAGGAATACGTAAACAAGCTCAGAATATCATTAGTGTTTATTATATTATGTGAAAGTATAATTATAAGAAATGATATTATTCTAAGGCTAAGATGTTTTTTGAAAAATTTGATCGTTTAGAGTCAAAATCACGGAAAGTAGAGAAAAATATGAAACTATATGTCAGCAATAAATTAAAAGAAATAACAGATAATAAACTAGATACAAAAATAGATAAAGATATACTAAATCGTCATATAGATTTATTGAAACAATCATCTAGTGTTACTATGAATTATTCAAATTTAAACATTATTCATAGAAAAACAATCATTAGTATAGTTAAAGAAGATTATGAAAAAGAAGAAAATATTTCTCACAAGATATTATTACTTAATACGTTATCAAGAATCCTTGAATATGAACGTGAAAATATGACAAAAATCTGAAAGGAATTGACTATAGATCTAGTATAATTTGACTTTTTAAAAAATATAGCTACAATCTAAAAAATT
>CAYFPB010000003.1:0-41039 GCA_964344895.1 uncultured Candidatus Peribacteria bacterium
ATTACTATATATAAAATATAGTATTTTTTTTAGTTTGTTTGTCAAAAGTTTTTTTGATTTTTTGCAAAAATAATAATTTTATGATAAAATAATATTATATAATATTTAAATATACAAATATGGATTTTGAAAAACTAAAACAAAAGGCTATAGATTTTAAAAATAAAACTATTGATTCTGCTGCCAAAAGCTTAGCTGACTCTAGTTTTACTATAAATAAAAAGCAGGAGCTTGATAATATAATACAAAAATCAGCTACAACTACTTTTAAAAACAAAGAAACTTGAGAAGAAAAACAATATAAACATAAAAGTATTGTTATATTTGCTGAAGAATGATCTGATTTTTTTAAAGAGGCCTTATATATATTCCCTGTTATTTCAGCTAAAGCTTTTTCTCAAAATATTGCATTTAAATTAGCTAAATCAAAAATTGAAACTGTTAATTTAACTGAATATAGTGTAGATGAGAAAAGTCTTCCAACTCTTGTAGTTTTTGAAGAAGAAAAAGTTCTAAAAACAATTTCTTGAGAAGAAAACATATTAAAACTTGTAAAATCTTTCGATTTGGATATAAATAAACTAATTGATGATATAAAATAAAACTTAAGAAAAATTTTTAAAAATAAAAAAATTATAATTTCTTAAAAAAATTAATCTATTAACTAAAACAAAAATGGTAACTCTAACTATTCTAGATATCCTTTATATAGTTCTTATAATATTTACTTCTATTATTTGAACTCTTTTAACTATCGTTTTATTAAAAGTATTAAAAATACTATGACCTATTACTGAAGTAGTAGAATTATATAATAAAATTAAGCAAATTTTTCAAGCCTATGCATGAATACCAGATATGATTAAAAATAAAGTAAGTGAAACTTTAAATAAAAAATAAAATTCCTATTAAAATTAATAGGAATTTTATTTTTTTATAACTTTTTAGATAAAAAATAATATCTTAATATATTTTTTATCTAATAAAGTTATTTTTATTTGCCTTTTTATATATATAAAATATAATAAATATTAATTATTTTTAAAAATTTTTTAACAAAATATGTCAAAAATTGTAAAACTTGATAAAAACTTGGCAAATCAGATAGCTGCTTGAGAAGTTGTTGAAAGACCAATTTCTGTAATAAAAGAATTAATAGAAAATTCTATAGATGCTAATGCAACTAATGTAAAAATAGAAATAGAAAATGGCTGAATAGATAAAATAATAATTAGTGATAATGGTGATTGAATAGAAAAAGAAGATCTACCTTTAGTTGTAGAAAAGTATTCAACATCAAAAATTAAAAACTTAGAAGATCTGTATAATGTAATGACTTTTTGATTTAGGTGAGAAGCTATGGCTTCCATATCATCTGTTTCTGATATGGAAATTGTTACAAAAAACACTATGGATGATTTTTGATCCAGCTTAAAAATAATTGCCTGAGAAGTACAACATATTTCACAAGCTTGATCTGAAACAGGTACAAAGATAATAATTGAAAACCTTTTTTACAATACACCCGCTAGACTTAATTACTTAAAAAAACCTAGAACAGAATACAACCACATATATTCTTTTCTTCAACAAATGTGTCTATCATACCCAAAAATAGGTTTTGAATTTATATCTGATTCAAAACAAATTTTTAAGTACTGAGACAATGAAGACCTAAAAACAAGAATATATAATATTTACTGAGAAGATTTTTCAGACCATCTACTTGAAATTAATTTTGATATATCTTGAATAAATATTAGCTGATATATATCAGATCCAAAAACTAGTTTTGCAAATAAAAATAGACAATCTTTGTTTGTAAATAAAAGAGTAATAAAGTCTAATTTAATATATAAAGCAATAAATGATGCATATAATAGATTTATACCCCATAATATGTTCCCTGCTTATGTTTTAAACTTACAAATTGATCCTACTTTGGTAGATGTAAATGTTCACCCTAGAAAACTAGAAGTAAGATTTGCCTCTGAACAAAGTATTTTTAGAGCAGTTTACCACTCTATTCAAGAAAAATTAGAAAAAGTTAGTTTAGTAAAAAATGATGTAATCAGTGAAGATAGTAATGTTGGTAGTAATAATTATTATAAACCTTCTTTTTCTGCTCCTGATACTCAAAAATCTTTCAATTCTTGATGATGAGGTTATACTTGATCTTGAACCAAATTTAAAGCATATTCTCCTTATTCTGATAAAAGTGCTCCTATTAACCAAACTAAAATAGATTCAGCTCTTTCTTTCTCTAAAGAAATATTAAATTTCTCCCCTTGACAAGGGGGAGATGCCTGAAAGGCAGAGGGGGTTGTTTTTGAAAAATCAAATGATCTTCATGATACTCCTTTGTGAAAAATAATATGACAAGCTCATAATTCATATATAATTGTTCAAACAGAACAAGGAATACAGTTTTTAGATCAACATGCTCTTGCTGAAAGAATAATATATGAAAAACTTGTAAAATGAGACTATTGACATAATACTCAATGATTACTTGTTTGAGAAAGTTTATCCTTAACTCCTAAGGAAATAGATATAGTAGAACAAAATAGTAAAACATTGTCTGAAATGTGATTTGATTTTGAAACAATGCCATGAAATATAGTAATAGTAAATGCTATACCTGATTTTATAAAAAAAGAAAATATTACAGAGGTTTTTATGTGAATCCTTGAAGATATTTGAAAACAAAACTTTTCAAAATCTACCAACCTTGATGAAATAAAAAATAAAATTTGGGCTTATACAGCTTGTAGATCTGCAATTAAGTTCTGACACAAATTAAACCTTTTTGAAATGAATAAGCTTTTATGTGATGCAGTTATGGACTACTCTTCAACTTGTCCACATTGAAGACCTGTTATATTTGATATTAGTTTAAATGAATTAAAAGATAAATATGAAAGATAAAAAATCTTGTCTAAAAAGACAAGATTTTTTTATTTTATTATTATTTTCTTTTTTAAAATGGTATCCCCAGCTGGAATCGGTCAAAGACCCGTCAGTGATTGTTCCTATTCGTCACAATCATCCTGCTTTTAGCAGGATAAACTTCCTTTCGATTCCAAAAATACTTTCTTTTTACTATATATTATCTCTTTAATTCTTGTTTAATCTTTTTTAAATGGTATCCCCAGCTGGAATCGAACCAGCATCTAACCCTTAGGAGGGGTTTATTCTATCCATTGAACTATGGAGACTAAAAAAGTTCCTGTATTTTATACAAAAACAGGAACTTTTCAAGTTTATATGTTAAAATTCCATACAACTCATACTATTATAATTAAAACTATTACAAAAAAGATAAGTAATTTATTGTTAGTTTTTTCATACTTTAACTCCCCTGCTAACTTTGATTTTTCACTCTCTATTTTGCTTAATTCTTTATTTAAGCTATCTTTTGATTCTTCCAAAAGAAATTGTGATTTTTTAAAATCAATTAATGAAACAGAGTTTTTTGCAACTTCTTCTGCTTTTCAGACCCTCATTGCTAATGTTTGAATTAATTGGTCTTTTTTTTGTATTTCTTCTTTTAAGTCTTTATATATCATTCAAAGTGTTCAGGCTTGATTTTCTGTTGTTTTTACCTCTTTTGTTTCTTTTTCTTTTTTTGGTTTTGTATTAACAATTACCTCTTGTTTTTTTTCTCATTCTCAACTTAGATTTTTTACATCTTCATCATTAACATAAACTATCTTTCAATCTTTTTTGGATCTTAGTTTTCATGATTTAATATATCTGTCTACACTACGAGTAGATATATTTAATTTTTCAGCAACTTCTTGCCTTGTTAAAGTATACATATACAAAAACATTAAATAGTAATATATACTATTCTATTTATTTTTGACAACAAATCAAGTTTTTTGTAGACATTTTAGACATTTTTGTTTTTTTCTTTGTCTACTACTACTTATAAATAGGAAACTGTTCACATAAACTAAGTATTTCATTTTTTAGTTCTTTTAATTTATTTTCATTATCTTTGTTTATTATAGCCTCTTTAAAAACCCTTGCTATAACTTTCATTTCTGCTTCTTTCATACCTCTTGTTGTTGCAGCTGGTGTTCATACCCTTATTCAAGAAGGATCTAGAGGTTTTCTTGGGTCATAAGGAATCATATTTTTGTTTGTTGAAAGTCCTACTTTTTCTAAAGCAAGTTCTGCTTCTTTTCATGTAACTCAAAAACTACCATATACATCTACTAATACTAAATGATTATCTGTTCATCATGAAGTTATTTCAAATCAATGATTTATAAGCTCTGTTGCTAATGTTTTGGCGTTGTCTATAACCTGTCCAATATATTGTCTAAATTCTGGTTTTAATGCTTCTTTAAAAGCAACAGCTTTAGCTGCTATAAGATTTTCATGTGGTCCTCCTTGAACTCAAGGAAAAACAGCTCTAGCTAAATCTTTTGCATGTTTTTCTTTTGACATTATGATTGCTCATCTTGGTCATCTTAATGTTTTATGGGTAGTGGTAGTAACAACATCACAATATGGTACAGGATTTTCTAAGGCTCCTCAAGCAACTAATCAAGCAATATGAGCAATGTCAGCCATTAATATAGCTCAAACTTTATCAGCAATTTCTCTAAATCTCTTCCAATCAAGATTTCTAGGATAAGCAGAAAATCAAGCTAATATCATCTTAGGTTTATTTTCTATAGCAAGTTTTTCTACTTCATCCATATCAATAAGTCCAGTATTTTTGTTTAAAGTATATGGAATTATATCGTAAAGCATTCATGAAAAATTTAATGGATGCCCATGACTTAAGTGTCCTCATTGATCCAAACTTAGTCATAAAACCTTGTCTCCTGGTTTTAATAATCATAAATATACAGCTAAATTTGCTGGACTTCAACTTAATGGTTGTACATTTACATACTCTGCTCAAAAAAGTTCTTTTGCTCTAGAAATAGCTAAGTTTTCAATTTCATCTATATATTCTTGTCATGCATAATATCTTCTTCAAGGATATCATTCAGAGTATTTATTAGATAAAATACTTCCAGCTGCTTCTAAAACATCTAAGCTTGCATAGTTTTCAGAAGCTATTAGTTCTATTTCTATTTCTTGTCTATGTCTTTCATTATTTATTAAATCAAAGATTTTTTTATCTGTATTTTCTAACATGTTTTTTTGGTTATAAAGTAAATTAATTATTTAAAAATTTAGTTTGAGTTTTAAAAATAATTAATTTTTTAGTAAATTTGTAATTCATATATCTAACTATTTATATAATAACTATTGTTTTATAATTAAAAAACAAAAAAAAGCTAAGTTTTTTAGCTTTTTTTTGTTAAAAAATTATTTATTTTCTTTTTCACTGAACTTTTCTTTTGATTTTTCTAAACTTAAAGTATAAGCATTATTTTTTATAAATATATCTAATATTTCTTTTGCTGATTCTAGTTGTCTATCATAGTTTTTATCATAATCTTCTTCTATAAAGCTAATTTCAATGTCTGGAATAATTCCCTCTTTATCTATATTTATTCATTCTGGGGTGAACCATTTTGCTATTGTAAGTTTTATCATACTTTCATCTCATAACTCAAAGGGTTTTTGAACAGAACCTTTTCAATAAGATTTTTTTCAAACTAGTATTGCTTTTTTGTAATCTTTTAAAGCTCATGCTGTAATTTCAGAAGCAGAAGCTGAGTTTTCATTTATAATTACAACAACTTTTCATTTATATAAGTCTCAATCATTAATACTTGTATATTCTTGTTTTTCAAAAATTCCTTTATATTTATTTGTTACAAGAACTTTACCATTTTCTATAAAATTACTTAATATTGCTGTTGCTTCTAACAAATAACCTCCTCAATTATCTCTTAAATCAATTATTATTCAATCTGTTTCTTTCAATTTTTCAATTGCACTAAGTACCTCTATAGAAGTTCTTTCTCAAAACTTATTAATAGAAATATATCAAGTATTTGTTTCTTCAAATTTTTCATACTCAACAGATGGTATAACTATTTTAGCTCTTGTAACTTCTATTTTTAAAATATTTTTTTCTCATGGTCTTAGTATTTCTAGTAGTACTTTTGTGTTAGCTGGTCATTTTATTTTATCCACTGCATCATGTAAACTTAGTCACTGTAATTCTTCATTGTTAGCTTTTATAATAATATCTCATGATCTAATTCATGCTTTTTTAGCAGGAGATCCTTTCATTAATCTATCAATAACAACTCAAAGCTCATTTTTTTCTACAAAAGCTCAAATTCATTCAAAGTCTCATGATAAAGCCTGATTAAATCTTTGAGTTTCTTTTTTTGAAAAATAAACTGAATACTTATCTCCTAATCAATCAACTAATCATCTTATTGCTCACTGTACAAGTTCTTCTTCGTTAACTCAATCAATATCATAACTATATTCATCCATTATTTTATAAACTTTCCAAAATTTTTTTAAATCAAGGTCTTCTCAATTAAAAATTTCCATATCTGATAATTTTTTATCACTTTTTAACAATTGAATATCTGTAGAATGCCCTATATAATAAGAAAAAAATATTCAACCAATAAAACTTGTTAAAAATATTATGAAAAATTGTAAAAAATTAGAGTCTTTATTTTTGTTTGTCATTTATTAAATTTTAATATATAAAAAATATTTAACAAACTAAAATATAATCTTTTAATGAAAAATTACAAGTCAATTATTTTTTTTTATAGTTGTTAAAAAAATGTTAATTTATATTTTTTAGCTTAAATAATAGTTTCTTTTACAATTTTTAAATAAGTTTTTAAAAGTGTTTTTTTTATAAACCTCTTTATTTCTTTATTTAAAGCCTTTTTAACTTTTTAACAATAACAATTAATAATAATAATATCTTATAAATAAATAAAAATTACATAATACAAATAAAAATAGTTAAATTTTTGATTATTTTTTATAAATATGATAAAATTATAATAATTAAAAAATTATATAATATTATGATATTTGAATATTTTAAAAAACAAAAAGAAATTAATCAAAAAATAAAACTTATAAAAGTTATGGTTGTTTCCTTAAACATTCCTGATAGTCAAAAAGAACTATATTTAGAATCAATATCTATATTAAAAGAAAATGATTTGGAAAAGCTTTATGATACATTAGGTAATTTTACTAAACAAATTGAACAAGAAGAAGAAAAAAATTTAAGAAGAAAAAATATAAAAAATAACCAAAATCTAAAAAGAGAAGAACATGAAGAAAAACAAAAAGAATTAAACTCTTTTTCATTTTTAATAAATAACTTATAAAAATATGTCAGAAGTAATAATAAACAAAGAACAAACAAATGAAAAATTTCAAAATTTAAATGATGCTGAAAAAATTTTCAATAACTTTAAACAAGATAATCCTGAATTAGCTAAAAATATCTTAAAAATTTGTAGATGAAATGAAACATGATTTCAAGTAACAATTAATACTTATTTTGAAAAACAAAAAATTAATAATGGAACATGTTCAGAAATTGAAAATTTAAAAAACTTAATTGCTTAATATAAAATATGCAAAACTATAAAATATCTGTATCTAAAAACCAGAAAAAGTTTACAATTTTTTTAAAAGCTGAAGCTGAGGCTTTAGCAAGAGAAAGAGTTCATAAAGAATGATACTCTATTTTAAGTATTGAACAAGTTACTGAAAAAAATAATATTTGAAATGTTTTTTTATTTTCTTGATACAATAAAAATTGAGAATTAAAAAATGGTAAAATTGTTTGAGATGATATATTTAAAACTTATATAAAATTAAGAAAAAGTTTAGAATATAATGTTTTATCATTGTATTCAGAAAAAGATAAAGATATTTCACAAGCAGAAAAAGATAAAATAATAAATGATTTAAAAGAAGAATTTTTACTATTATATAAAAATAAAAGATCTGATACAGAAAATATAAAAAATGATTTAAAAAAAGAAAAAGAAGAATATTATTTAAAAAAAGAACTTGATGAAATAAATAAACTTATTTTATTTATTTTAGAAAAATTAAATAAAATACAAACAGAAGAAATTAACTTAAGTCTTGATTATAGTAAAAAAGAAAAAATAAAAGAATTATATAATTCAATAATAAAATTAAAAAAATCAACAAATATTTCTAAATTAAAAGAAGTATGAGAAAAAGCCTTGGAAAAAATTTGAGAACTTGAATTAGCAGAGTTAGAAAAAAATAAAAGTGAAAAAGTAAAAGAGCTATTAAAAGAAACAAATATTTTACTAAAGAAAATATGATCAAAACAAAGCTTTATAGAAAAAGATAAAGATATTTCTTATATAATTAATAGTTTTTTTGAAAGATTAAACAACTATTTTCTAGAAATAAAAGAAAACAAAAAAAGAAGTAAAAAACAAGTAGATAAAAACTCTCATTCTTACATAAAAAACTTATTATTTTTAAAGAAATATAAAGAAAAATTAAAACTAAATACTTACTATATATTAAAAAATATAGTAAAAATAGCTTTAAATAAAGAAGAAAGAGATAATGTATTATTAAGAAGAAAAGTAATAAAACAAAATATAACACTTTTTAAAGCTAAAGAAAAAGGGGTATGATTTTCTTATACATACATAAATAAGTGAATAACAAAAATCATAGAAATTATATTAAAATTTTTAGTAAATTTAAAATATTATATTTTTACAATCATTATAATTTTTATTATAATGTGTATTATAACTTTTAATATAAATTATTACTTTGATTTCCAGGAAATATGATATTTATGAATTTTTAGTTTTTTAGTATTAATTATTGTTTATTGTATATTAAATATTTGAAAAAATTTATTTTTAATTATATTTAATTTTGTAATTTTGTTTTTTATAGTTATATTCTGAGTAGTTAACTTTTAATTATTATAATATGAAGTTTCTACTCTTTTTTGTTTCAATTTTTTTTAGTTTTGTTTTTTATGTTTTTTATTCCCTATGAGAATGAAGAACTGTTTTATGAGAACAAATTACAATAACTCAAGAATGAACTTGAACATGAGAAGTTATAGAAGTTGTTCAAACAATAGATTTTGATACAATTTCCTGAAATCTTTTAATAGAAAGTTTTATTTTTATATTTATAGGAATAATATTTTTGTATATTTTTTCTGATATAAAATACAATAAATCAAATAAACCAAGTAAAATAGGTGCTTATAAGATTGAAATTTTATATTTACTATTTTATATAATTGGTGTTTTTTATATTTTTTTCTTTAATAAAGAATATAGTTTGTTGTTTATTTCATCTTTTTTAATATTTTTTATTTCAGATATTTTATTTAATCATGTATCAAATATAAAAAAAATAGAAACAAAAAAATTAATAATTAGATATGTTTCATTGATATTAAATTATATATCTTCAATAATTATAATATTTGCTACAATAATAAGTTGAATATATTTTATAGCTATATGGATTATAATATTTAATATATTTTTTAATATTTATATACATAAAAACTATAATAATATAATATCATTATTAATATCAATAGTATTAATATGATTTTTGATATATATTTTTGCTTTTTCTAGCTTAGAAATGCATTTTTAATTAATAAGAAGTTTAAATAATGATACAAATAATAACTGATATAAAAAAAATTAGAAATTCTAATTTAGTATACTTAATAGAAAATCAAAAAGATTTAAAAAGTATTGAAAAGTTAAATCTTGATAAAAAAATAATAGAAAAAATAAATCAAACAATTAAAGGTGAAAAAAATACTACTTTATCATTTTTTTTATGAACAAAATATTTTGAAAACTTATATGTTTTGTATTTTAACCCTAAAAATAATAAAAATTTAATAGAGTTTTTATGAGAACAATTCCCTAATTTATCTAATAAATTAACTATTACATCAAATAATGATAAAAATATTCTTGACTTACTAGACACATGTCTACTTTCAAGATACAAGTTTTTAAAATATAAAACAGAAAAAAAAGAAGATGAGATAAATTTACTTATTAACAAAAATAGTAAAAAAGTTGTTCAAAAAAGGTTAGAAACTTTAGAAAACATTATTTTAGCCAGAGATCTTTGAGAAACTCCTGCTAATGATTTATATCCTGAAAGTTTTGCAAAGATAATAAAAAATACAAAGTTTAAAAACACAAAACTTAAAATTTTCAATTCTAAGCAAATAGAAAAAAAATGATTAGGATTACTTCATAATGTATGAAAAGGAAGTTCTAAAGGACCTTATATGGTTATATTTGAAAGAATTATAAACAAAGACTTCCCTACTATTTGAATTGTATGAAAATGATTAACATATGATACAGGTTGAATACAAGTAAAACCGTGAGATCATATGTATGAAATGAAATGAGATATGTGTTGAGCTGCAAATGTATTTGCAACAATGAAAGAACTAGATAATAAGGATTTAAATGTAAATATAGTTGCTTGTTTAGTATTAGCAGAAAATCATATATCATGAGAATCATATAAACCATCAGATATACTTACTTCTTATTCATGAAAAACAGTAGATATAATACATACTGATGCAGAGTGAAGACTTGTTTTAGCTGATGGTATTAGTTATATTTCAAATAATTATAAACTAGACAAAATTATGACAGTTGCAACTTTAACATGAGCAGTAATGGTTGCTTTATGATATAGGTATGCATGAATAATGTGAAATGATGATAAGTTAATAAAAAAGTTCATTGATTATTCTAAAAACAATTTTGAGAAATATATAAGACTACCTTTTGATAATTATTTTATAGAAAAAACAAAGTCAAATATTGCAGATTTTGAAAATTTAAATAGATGAGTACATGCTTGATCAAGTATGTGAGCAGCATTTTTGGTTAATTTTATTTTAAACTGAGAAAAATATACACATTTAGATATTGCATGACCAGCTATTAATAGTTTAGAACCATATTGATTAATGAACAAAGGTATGACAGGTTTTTGAGTTGATAGTTTAAGTAGTATTTTACAAGACTTAAAATAAAAATATGATTAAATTTTTAAAAGATATTCTTGCTCCTAAAAAGTGTTATTCTTGTAATAAAGAATGACACTTTTTGTGTCCAGAATGTTTGTCTAAAATAGATGTTTTTGAGGATGTTTGTTATGTTTGTAAAGGTAAAACTAATAATTTTGACATACATAAGAGTTGTCTAGAAAATGTTTATTATGATAAGGTTATAATTTTATCACATTATAAAAATAAACATATAAAAAAACTAATAAAAGACTTCAAGTTTTATAAACTCAAAGATATAAGAGATGATTTTTGAGAATACCTCTCAAAACTTTTTATAGAAAATGAAGTATATAAAAACACCGATGATTATATTTTAATTTTTCCACCTATGGGTTTTATAAAAAAATTAAAAAGATGATATAATCACTCAGAATTGTTAACTAGGACTATATCAAAAAATATAAAAATTGATATAAATTCAAAATTAATAAAGAAAACAAAGACAACTAGACAACAATCAATCCTATCTAGAGAAAAAAGACTAACAAATTTAAATAACTCCTTTAAAATAGCTAAAAACAAAATAGACAATTTCGACAAAAAAACTTTTATTATAGTAGATGATGTTATATCAACCTGATCAACAATAAATGAAATATCAAAAGTACTAAAACAAGCTTGAGCAAAAAAAGTTATATGATTAATAGTTGCTTCTGATTAAATATATTCAAAAATAACTTGAATATATTTTTTTTTGAGTAAAATGTAAGGATTAAATTATTATTAATAATAAAAATATGTCAAAGTACTTAGAGGTTGTTTGAGCAAAGACTCATAATTTGAAAAATATAGATGTAAAAATTCCTAAAAATAAAATGACAGTTATTACTTGAGTATCTGGTAGTTGAAAGTCTTCCCTGGCTTTTAATACTATTTATAATGTATGACAACAAAAGTATCTGGAGAGCTTGTCCAGTTATGCACGTATGTTTATTTGATGAATGAATGAAGAAGCAGATGTGTCAGAAATAAATGGACTATCCCCTACTATTTCTATTGATCAAAAAACAACAAGTAGAAATCCTAGATCAACTGTAGGTACAATAACTGAGATATATGATTATTATAAATTATTATATTTAAATATATGAGAAAGAAGATGTGTAGAATGTGATACTATAGTAAAAAAAGATTCCATAGTTGACATAATTGATTACTTGTCTAGTTTGGACGATAATGAGAAGTTTATTATAAAATCTCCTATTTATTGAGACTTTAAGGATTTTAAAGATTTAAAAAAATATGTATTAGAATCATGATTTATAAGGTTTTCTATATGAGATAAAATATATACAGTTAATGATAATATTACAGAAAATAATTTAACAAATTGTTATCTAATTATTGACAGACTTGTTAAAAAAGATTATAGAGACTCAGACTCCCCTGATACCAAGAGATTAAAAGACTCTATAGATTTAGCTTATAAACAATGAAAATGATTACTTACAATAGAAGTTTTTAAAAAAGAAGAAAAAAGTTTTTCAAATGTTTTTGTTTGTTCAAACTGTGGACATATTCCTAAAGAATTAAATATATCAAGTTTTTCATTTAACTCTCATGCTTGAGCATGTGAATCATGTCACTGATTATGAGTTAAAAAAGTTTTTCTGGAAGAAAAAATAATAAATCCTAATTTGACCCTACTTGAGTGAGCGGTTATAGCTCCAGGTTATTGATGAGATTATTTTATGGCACTTATAGAAGAAGTTTGAAAAAAACATAATATTAGTCTAAATACAAACTATTCCCTACTTTCTCAAAAAGAAAAAGAAATAGTACTTTATTGAACATGAGATAAAAAGTATAGTGTAAGTTTTGTAAATGATCAATGAGTTAAAAACACATATAGTTCTAGATTTGAATGAGTTATTAATAGTCTTACCAGAAGATATTTTGATTGATGATGAGAAAAAGGAGTTTATGATGATTATGTTGTAGATATGGATTGTCATGAGTGTGATGGGCATAGATTAAATAAAGAAAGTTTAAGTGTAAGATTAAAATGATTAAATATATGAGAACTGTCTAATTATAGTGTAACAGAATCTTTAAAATTTATAAAAAGTCTAAAATTGACAAAATCACAGGAAAAATTGACTAAAAAAGTTTTAAAAAATGTTACAGAAAGGCTTGAATTCCTTGCAGGAGTATGATTGACATATATGACAATTTCAAGAAAAGCAGGTACTCTTTCATGATGAGAAGCTCAAAGAATTAGACTTGCAACACAAATCTGAACAAAACTAGAGTGAATAATATATGTGCTTGATGAACCATCTATTTGACTTCACCCTAGAGACAATGATATGCTTATAAATAATTTAAAAAAACTTAGAGATATTTGAAATACTTTAATTGTAGTAGAACATGATGAAGATATAATGAGAGAATGTGATCATATAATAGACATATGACCATGAGCTTGAATTCACGGATGAACAGTAGTTTCTGAGTGAGCAATGGAGCATATAATAAAAGATAATAAATCCATTACTTGACCATATTTAGATGGTACAAGAAATGTTATTATTGAAAGAAACAAAAGACCTACTTTTAAAAAATTAACTAAAGATAAAAAGGTTTTAAATATATTTTGAGCAAAAGAAAACAATTTAAAAAATATAGATGTTACTATCCCTCTTTCTAATTTTGTAGTAACAACAGGAGTATCTTGAAGTTGAAAATCTAGTTTAATAAATGATATATTAGCTAATTATTTAGCTAATAAACTGAATAGAGCTAAAAGAGATGTTTGACAAGTAAAGTCTATAACTGGTTTAGAAAACTTAGACAAAGTTGTTATTATAGACCAATCCCCTATATGAAAAACACCAAGAAGTAATCCTGCAACATACACATGAGTTTTTACTCCTATAAGAGAAGTTTTTTCTATGAGTGAAGAGGCTCAGATCAGATGATTTGCCCCAGGTAGATTTAGTTTTAATACTAGACAATGAAGATGTAGTGAGTGTGATTGAGATTGAGTTAAAAAAATAGAGATGCACTTTTTACCACCAGTTTATGTAGAATGTGAATCTTGCGATTGAAAAAGATATAATCCTGAAACACTAAAAATTAAATATAGATGAAAAACTATATCAGATGTATTAGATATGACAGTTGAAGAAGCTATAGATTTTTTTGTAAATCATCCTAAAATAATTAAGATATTAAAAGTGCTTGATGATGTATGACTTGGTTATATAAAACTTTGACAATCAAGTGTAACTTTAAGTTGATGAGAAGCACAAAGAATAAAGTTATCAACTGAACTTTCTAAAAGATCAACATGAAAAACCTTTTATATACTGGATGAACCAACAACATGACTACATTTTCAAGATGTAGACAAATTGTTGACAATCCTACATTCTCTTGTTGATAAAGGGAATAGTGTGATGGTTATAGAACATAATATGGACGTAATAGTGAATGCTGACTATATTATAGATATATGACCAGAATGATGAGATATGTGATGAGAGGTTGTTGCTTGTTGAATAGTTGATGAAATAAAAAATAATAAAAAAAGCTATACAGGACAAGCAATAGAAAAATATATTAATAAATAAAAAAATGACATTAAAATATTTAGAAATAAATAAAAATATTACAGAGCTATCAAATTTTAAAACAAATGCTGTAGCCAAATATTACTTTGAAATACATTCTAGACAAGATATAGACAAACTTATAGAAATAAATAAGTTTGCATTTGATAAAGGTTTAAAAATAATGTTTATTTGAGAGTGAACAAATTTATTATTTGCCTTTGAAGAATATAATTGAATAGTTGTCAATAATTGTCTAACTTGATGGGATTACAATGAAGAAACAAAAATACTAGAATCTTTTAGTGTAGAAAGTATTTCAAATATAGCAGAAGAGTTACATAGTAATGGACAAGTGTTATGGAAGAGGTTTATATGATTACCATGAAGTATATGATGAGCCGTGTTTGGTAATGCTTGATGTTTTTGACTTGAAATAGAAAATAATTTTTTAAGTGCAGAAGTATTAAATTTAGACACTTGAGAGGTTGAATTATTCCAAAAAGTAGACATGGAGTTTGAATATAGAAATAGTATAATTAAAAAACAAGGGAAGTATTTTATTATAAAAGCAAGTTTTGATTTATCAAAAAAGGTAGAAAAGTATAGTAGTGATGTTGATAATATAAAATTTAGGGAAGAAAAACAACCAAAATGAAATACTTGTTGAAGTTTTTTTAAAAACCCAAATAGAGAAAATAGTGCAGGGAAGTTGATAGAAGAGATATGATACAAGTGAAAAAATATTAATTGAGCATATTTTTCAGAAATTCATGCTAATTTTTTAATGAATGATGGAAGAGCTACTTATAAGGACTTATTAAATTTAATAGATCTTGTTCAAAAAGAAGTAAAAAATAAATATAATATAAATTTAGAACCAGAGGTTAGAATAATAACTAATTAATACAATGGAAAAAGTAAGAATACAAAAATACATGTCCCAGGTAGGAATATGCTCACGTAGGAAAGCAGAAGAGTATATAGAGAGGTGACTTGTTAAAGTAAATTGAAAAGTGGCAAAAATAGGGGAGAGTATGTGTCCAGAAACAGATAAATTAGAGCTTTTAAATAAAGCAATAAAAGAACAAAAAGAGTTAGTGTACTATAAGCTAAATAAACCAAGGTGAGTAGAAACTACTTGTGCACAAAATTGATGAACAAATATTGTAGATATTATGGATGTTTGAATAAGAGTATTTCCTATAGGAAGATTAGATAAAGAAACAACAGGGCTTATATTAATGACTAATGATTGAAGGTTAGCTAATTTTTTAATGCATCCTAGGTATGAACACCAAAAAGAGTATGTGGTTGAGACATTTTGAGCAATAAATGATAAACAACTAGATATAATGAGAAAATGAGTATTTATACTTTGAAGTTATACAAAAAAAGCAAAAATAGAAAGAATTTCATCATGAAAGTTTTCAATAACTATTACAGAATGAAGGAATAGGCAAATAAGAAGGATGGTTGAAAAGATATGATCAAGGGTAAAAAAATTAAAAAGAGTAAGAATAGAGAATATATTATTATGAAATTTAGAACAATGAGATTACAAAAAACTTACTAAAAATGAATTAGATAGATTATTTAATAAATTAAATATAAAATAAAATCTTCACACAATCTTCACATAAGAAAGACCTTATTTTAAGGTCTTTCTTATTAGGTTTAATTCATTTTTAATATTTTTTAATATTTTTATAAAATATGTTTTTATTTCTTTCTCAGAGCTAAATTTTTCATTTTCAATATTTTTTAGTTTTTTATTTTCATTGTTTAAAACAATTAAGTGCTTTTTAATATTAGACTCTTTTAATGAAAGAATTTTTTTATTTTTTATTGTATTTTCAGCAATTTTATAATTAATATTATCTATCTTGTCAGAAATTTTTTTTCAAAGTTTGGTATATAAGTGTATTTTTTCTTGTAAAGCACTGTTATAAGAGCTTTTTTCATTTTTTAATAAATGTTTTAAGTTGTTGTTTATTGTTTTAAGTTTTGTTAATGTTTTTGCAATTATTTCTTCAGCTTTTTCTTTTTTAATATTATTATTTTGAATACTTTTAAGTATTTTTATTAAATCATTTAGCTCTCAAATATTATAGTTTATATTACTATTATTTATTTTATATTTGATTATATATTCTTCTACTTTTTCTTTATGTTTAATAATATATTCCTCAACTAAAATAGCTTTTTTTATATTTACTTGAGTATTTTTACTTCAGTTAGCTAAAACTCATGTATTAAAAAAACTTATAAATACAAACATTATAATTATTAATTTTTTCATTTATATTTGTTAAAAATAATTATTCAGTATAATAAACAAGTATTATTATAATAATGTATTTATTTTATTCAAGACTTTTTTTAAAATATGATAATTTGCTTTGATTTAGAGACTACTGGTTTAGATAAACATAATGATAAAATTATTGAAATAGCTATGGTAAAGTTTGATGAAAAAACTTTTGAAATAGTTGATACTTATAACTCCTTAGTAAATCCAGGGACAACCATTCCTGATGTTATTACAGGAATAACAAATATTTCTAATCAAGATGTAGAAGGGGCTCCTTTTTTTGATGATATTAAACAAGATGTTACAGATTTTATTTGAGGTTTACCTGTAATGTGACATAATGTATACTTTGATATTGATTTTTTAGTTAATTCATGAATTAATATTAAGGAAAATATTGCTATAGACACATTTTTTATAGCTAATTTTTTATGTTTTACAGAGGCTTCATTAAATTTAGAAATGCTATGTAATTCTTTTAAAATAGGTTTTAAATGAGCACATAGAGCTTTAAATGATGTGCATGCAACAATAAATCTTTTTGAGAAATTAATTAAAAAATTTGAGAAACTAAATAAAGAAAAAAAGAATTTACTTTATTATATTTTTAATAAATCAGAAGATAAAAATATTTTGTATCTAAAAGATTATTTATTTATAGATAATTATAAAGATATAGACTTTACAAAATTTGAAAAAACAATATTAAAAAACATAAAAGAAGTAGATAGTAAACAAGAATTTATTATAGACACAAATATTGACAATAATAATATGTCAAAAGTCTTTGATTGAATAAAAGGGGTAGAAACTAGGGATAATCAGTTAAAAATGACACAAATGGTAATGGACACATTTAATGGTTCTAAAAAAGTAGTAATAGAAGCACCAACATGATTAGGAAAAAGTTTTGCTTACTTAATACCATCAATAAGACATTCTTTAAAAACAGGAGAAAAGGTGTATGTGTCAACAAAAACAAAAACATTGCAAGATCAATTGTATTCTAAGGATTTAACTTTTTTAAAAGAAAACCTATGAATAGACTTTAATTATATAAAACTAAAATGAAAAAGAAATTATTTATGTATAAAGTCTTTTTTTGATGAATTTTGGATTGATGACTTTTCTTATTCTAAGGTATGATTTTTGTCAAAAATATTATTATGGACATATAATACAAAGTATTGAGAACTGGATGAACTAAATTATTATGGACAAGAGTTTGTCTTTTTAAAAACAATAAATGCAGATAATTTTTTGGTTTTATCTGAAAAAAATAATTATAAAAAATATGAATATTTATATAAAGTAAGAATAAAACTAGAAACATCAAATGTAATAATAATTAATCATAGTTTACTTTTTTCAGATATTAATACAAAAGCACCAATACTTTGAAAAATAAAAAACTTAGTAATAGATGAATGACATAATATAGAAGATAGTGTAACAGATTCATTAAAACAAAAATATAGCTTAACTAATCTAAAAGAGTATTTTAATATAATTGAAAAAATATTAACCAAAATAAATTCTAAAAAAATAAAATTTTTAAAATTAAAAGAAGAACTTATATTAAAATTAGAACTTTTAGATGATTATGGTTTTAGTTATGTAGATAAAAAGTCTTTTAATAATACTATCTTTAAAAATGTATTATTAAAATCAGATTTCTTTGAAGAAATAGAATATGAAAATATATTAAAAAAGCTTGAATTAGATTTTATAGACATTATAGACATATTATCAATTGAAAAAGAATATGATTTTTCTACAGAGGTGTCTTTACTACAATCATATGTAGATACTCTTAAAATTATATTAGACAAAACATCAGATACTAAATATATAAAAATTATAAATTATCATGAAAGTTATGGTGTTAGTTTTGAGTATACATTATTAAATCCATGAGAGTATTTAAATAATAATTTATGGGATAGATTAGAGTCAGTAGTTTTAACGTCTGCTACATTACAAATAAATTGAAGCTTTGATTATTTTAAAAAATTATTATTTTTAGATAATTTTGATTTTTATTTATTTGAAAGTGATTTTGATTATAAAAAACAAGCTACATTGTTTATACCAACAGATTTATGAGATATAAAAAATAACCTAGAAGATAATGTGAAGTTTTTGTGAAGATTTTATTCTATAGTTAAGTGAAAAGTGTTAACATTATTAACTAGTTTTTCTGTAATTAAAACCATTTATTCCTCATTAAACAATGATTTGAAAAAAGAGGGAATTAATTTGTATGCTCAAGGGGTTGCAGGAAGTAAAATTAAACTAATAAGCTTTTTCTTAAATAACCCAGAAAAATCTATATTATTATGAACAGATAGTTTTTGGGAGTGAGTAGATATTCCATGAGATGATATAAAGTACCTTGTTATTCATAAATTTCCTTTTTCTGTACCAACAGACCCAATATTTCAAGCAAGAAGTATATTTTTTAAAGATGCATTTACTGAGTATTCTATTCCAAAAGCTATAATAAAACTTAAACAAGGTTTTGGAAGGTTAATAAGAACAAAAAAAGATAAGGGTATTGTTATTCTTTTAGATAATAGAATAATGACAACTTTATGGTGAGATAAATTTTTTGATGCATTTCCTAAAGAAATTAATATAAAAAAAGCAAAAACAGAAGTGTTTCTTGATATTTTATCAAAAATATAGTGTTTAAGAGTTTAAAAATTTGTGTTTTAAAAATAAATATGATATTATTTTATAAATATAATAATTTAATAATACAAATTTATGTCTGATAATATAAATGAAACTCAAAAAGAGCAAACAGATTCAACTAATATATTTAATGATTTTGTTGATGATGAAAACTTATTAAAAGAGGTTGAACAGATCAAAAAAGAAGAAAATAAAGATTTGTTTTACTATATTTTAAAATTTTCATCTTTTTTGCAGTTTTTGTTTTGGATAATACTCTTAGTAGCACTACTATTGTATTACTATACTTACATTCAAAACAATGAAGAATTAAGTAATAGTCAAATTTTAGATCCTGTCTGTTCAATATTTACTGGTGAAATTGAAAAGCCAAAAGATATATATTATTGTTCAAGTATAGCATATTTAAAAAATAGATATAAAAAGGATTTAGAAACAACAAAAAAATCATATTCTGATAAAATACTTTCAATGATAGAAAAGGTGTATGAAATAGATAATTTTTCTAACACTAGACAGGTTTTATTTTTAGTAGATAAAAGCAAGGAAAAAACTAAGGTATTATCTGTATTAGATGAGTTTGATAGCTTAAAAAATAAGTTTAATCCTTTAGATAAATGAAAAATCCAATGTAACTCATTATCAATAAAGTCAACTAATAATTCTTTATCAATGGTTTGTACAGCATATTCAGGTGATTATGATAGATGAATTAGATGATTTGATGGCTCAAATGAACCAATTAAACTATTAAAATGATCATCTTTAAGTATAGCAAATAGTTTTATTAATTATATAGAAAAAACAAGTGATAAATTTGAGGTTGTAAATAAACAAAAAATGTTTAAATCTGAACCTGTTATTTCTAATAAAACACACTTTACAAATAAAACAGTTTTTAATTTAGAGTTAATTTATAATATAAAATAATTATGAAAAGATCAAAAAGAGAAGAAAATTCTATTATTATTAATGCAGTATTTTATACAATACTTGTATTAGTTTTAGTATTTATAATTGTTTTTTATTTAATGCCAAATATAAAACAAATAGAAATAGATAAAAAACAAACAATAAATACCTATGAAACACTAGAAACAATAAAAAAAGAAGGTATTAGTTTTGATGAATTTAAAAACCTAAGTATAAAAAATAATGAAAATTCAAAACTTGTTTTAGAAATTTTGAAATGAATAGAAGAAAAATTTTATGATAAAAATTTTTCAAATAACTTAGAAAAACAGTATTCAAGTTTTTTAATTAATAAAGAAAAAGAACTAAGTAGTGAAGAAAGTCAGGAAAAAATACTTAATAATTCAAAAATTATTTCAAAAGTATTGCCTTTATATTCAGAAGTAGGGGTTTATTTATGAGAAACAGATGAAAATTATTTAACAACATATAAATTTATTAATTATATTGAGTCTGTTTTGGAAACATTTAATTTAGAAACAAAAAACTCTATTTGAATAAGCCATATTAATACATTAGATAACTATAATTCTTCAGAAGGATCTTCAGTAGTAACAGATTCAAATATATATAGTATACCTTTAAACTTAAAATTAAGTTGAACTAAAAAAGATATTATACAGTTTTTATATTATATAGAAAATGTATGAAATATAGAGGTTATAAATAATGAAATAAAACTAAATAATAAAAAAATAACAAATAATTGAATTTCATTAACTTTAAAATGAGATACTATAACAAACAGAAGTACTTATAATATTTTTGAGCATCAAATGATTGATATTAATAATATTAGTTTTTCTGATTATATAGACTCTTCTTATGAAGTAAGAGAAGAAAATTTTAAAAATTTTATTTTTAGAACTCAAGCAAATGATCAATATGAAATATCTGTATCATTAGAGTTTTATATAAAAGGTTTACCTATAATTGAAATTGAGAACTATATAAATAATGTTATTATTAAATATAAATCAACTTTATGACTATTAAATAAACAACTAAAAAATACTGATATAAAATGAGGAGAACGTTACAAACTAACTAAACAACAACAAACATTAATACAGCTAAAAAAAGAGGTTTACTGATTTAAAAAAGAAATGATAGATAAGCAAAAAATTGAAAATGTATATAAAAGAAGTGTTGAAATAAATAAATTAATTACACCAATCTATAATAAACTATCTAATAAATAAAAAATGAACTATAAAGATGTAGTAGCTAAATTAAAGGATTTAGTATATAAATGAGATAACGTACAAGAAATATGTGACTATATTATATTAGCCGCAGTTCTTTGAAATTCATCAGATATACACATAGAACCTTTAACTAGTTTTGTTAGATTAAGATATAGGTTAGATTGAGAACTAAAAGAGATATTAGAATATCAAAACTTTCTACATAGTTGAATTGTAGCAAGATTTAAAATAATGTCGGATTTAAAAATTGATGAATCTCGTGTACCACAAGATGGAAGAATTAGTACAACAATAGAAAATAAACCACTAGATTTAAGAGTATCTACTTTACCAACTGTTCATTGAGAAAAAATAGTAATGAGGATAGTAGATAAAAGTAAAAAAATTCCCTCATTAAATGATTTATGAATTGAGTGAAAAAACTTTGATTTAATCCAAAAAGCAATATCTTTACCAAATTGAATAATATTAACATCTTGACCAACATGATCAGGTAAGTCAACAACACTTTATTCAGCTTTGACAAGATTAAATAAAATATGAGTAAATATAATGACACTAGAAGATCCTGTTGAAAACCAGGTTGATTGAATAAATCAATCACAAGTTAAGCCAGATATATGATATAGTTTTGCAACTTGATTAAGGACAGCTCTTAGACAAGATCCAGATATAATTATGGTGTGAGAGATGAGAGACAAGGAAACAGTTGATATAGCCATTGAAGCATCTTTGACATGACATTTAGTGTTGTCTACAATCCATACAAATAGTGCATCAGAAACCATTACAAGAGTTTTAAATATGTGAGTACAACCATTTTTAGTACCAGCATCTTTTAATATAGTAATAGCACAAAGGTTAGTTAAAAGGTTGTGTAGTTGCAAGAAAAAAGTAACTATAAAAGATTTAGATGGGGTAACTATAACAAATATAAAAAACGCCTTATCTATTACAGATAAAACAGAATTAAAAAATAGAGTTTGAGATATTCTAAAAGCACCAGTATTTTATAAACCTGTGTGATGTGATAAATGTGAATGAGATTGATATGCATGAAGGGTATGATTATATGAGGTATTAGAAATAACTCCTTGAGTAAAAGAGATGATATTATCTTGATCATCAGCATATAATATAAACAAGCAAGCAATAAAAGATGGAATGATTTCCTTAGAACAAGATGGGGTGATTAAAGCTTTACAATGACTTACAAGTTTAGAAGAGGTTTATAGGGTAGCAAAAAGCCAAAAATGATAAAAATAAATTTAAAACTAAAAAAAATATTATGGCAGATTTTTTAATATTAGATGAAAATAAAAACTCAAATAATGACAATGAAAAGTCTAAGGAAACTAGACAAGTCAAAAATGTGAGTTTTATTGATAAGTTAAATAATTTAATCCTTTCTTTACAAAAAATTACAACAAAAGAAAAGGTTATATTTTATCGTCTATTGTCAACAATGACAAATGCTTGAATGACATTAGTAAAATCTGTAAAAGTATTAGAAACACAAGAAAAAAATCCTGTATTTAAAAAAGTTTTGTGAAGATTATGTGAAGAATTAAAAGAATGAAAAGAGTTATCAGAGTGTTTATCTTTATATCCAGATAGTTTTTCAGAAGCTGAAATATGAATTGTAAAATCATGAGAAACTACAGGACAATTAAATAGTGTATTAACAGATTTAGCAAATCAAATAGAAAAAGTAGAGTCATTGAATTGAAAAATTAAATCTGCAATGATTTATCCATTATTTATTTTAGTTGTTGTTATTGGTGTTATATCAGTAATGATGATAAAAGTTGTACCAAATTTACTAAATATATTTGAAGATAAATCAGCATTACCAGAAACAACATTATTATTAATAAATATATCTGATGCTTTTAGAGATTATTGGTTTTGATTTATTTTAATAGCTTTTATTATTTTTGTTTTGGTTTCTGTATGGAAAAAAACACCTGATGGAAAATACTTGTTTGATAAAATATTATTATACCTACCTGTTTTTTGAGAAATAAATAAAAAACTTATTCTATCCAAGTTTTCAAGGGTATTTGCATGACTAGTATGATCAGGGGTATCAGTTGTTGAAAGTTTAAATATTACAGCTGCAGCTGTTTGAAATGAGGTTTATAAACAAAGAATATTGCTTGTTTGAGAAGATATATCAGTATGAATAAGGATGTGGGAGTCTTTAGATTGAGATAAATTGTTTCCAGAAATGATGATACAAATGATTCAGGTAGGTGAACAAACAGCTAAGTTAGATCAAACAATATTGAAAGTTGCAGACTTTTATGATGAAGAAGTTGATAATACAATAAAAGTGTTAAATAAATTATTAGAACCATTTATCATAGTTACATTAGCTGTTGTTGTATGATTTATTGCTTTAGCTATAATGCAACCAATTATGTGATTAGCAGATACTGTAGCAAGTTAATTGTTATTCTTGCTATGTGTGAAGAAATATGTATAAAATATATAAAAAACAGAGATAAAAGTATCTCTGTTTTTTTGTTGTTATAATAAGTAAGCAAAAAACAAACTATTGCTATATGTGAAGAAATATGTATAAGTTATATATAAAGAGGTTTGTGAAGATTGTGTGAAATATGGCTATGAGTGTTTGACTTTATTATATAAAATGATTAATATGTAGCTGCTTTTATAAAGAAGTTCTTTAAAATAGACTGATAAAAATTAAAACAAAATATTTATATAAGTTTTAATTCAAGAAAAATACAGCTTTGGAAAATAGCTTAACAGTTTTGTTGTTAGGTTGTTTCCCAGAGTTGTAACAACTTTTGGGTTAAGGCTTTAACCTTTGTGTTTTACTATAACCAATAATGATATGGAACTAAAAAATAAGAAAGTAGCAATACTACATCCTTTTCTAACCAAAAAGTGATGAGCTATGAAAATGATGATATATTTATCAAAAATTTTATCTATTAATAATGATGTATGTTTTTATACATTTAAAACAAATAAGCAGATTGTTTCCAAAACAGAAACAGAATTTAAAATAAAAACCTTTAGTAATATAAAGATAATTTCTATTTTAAGGATAGCTTATAGTTTAAGAAAGTATGAATATGTATTTATTTGAAATTCACCTATGCATTTTGTATGAGTTATTTCAAAAATATTATTTAGATCAAAAGTAAAACTTATTTGGTGGCATCATCATTATCCATGGTATTATAGTAAAAATGCAAATGTTTATATAAAGTTAAAAAAAATAATTGAAAGATATTTTGTTAAGTATATTGATTTAATGGTTGTAAATAGTAATTATTTACAAACTTCAATAAAAAAGATATATAATGTTAATTCAATGGTTTTATATCCTATAATTGATAAAGAATTTTTAGAATATAAAAAAGAAACAATAAAAGCTCAAAAAGAAAAAGTAATATTTACTTGTTCTAGATGGGTTGAAGGTAAAAATATAGAGCTTATTTTTAAAACATACAATAAATTGAAACAAAAGTTTCCTGATTTAGTTTTAAAAATAGCTTGAGAAGGACCTGATTTAGAAAAACAAAAATCTAAATATAAATATAGACAAAACAATTATAAATATAAAATAGATTTTTTATGAGAGCTTACAAAAAAGCAAATTATAGAAAATCTAGAAAAATCAAGTTTATTCTTATTTCCTTCAAAAGTTGATTCTTTTTGAATAGTTCTTTTAGAGTCTATGTCTACTTATACTCCTGTGATATCTTATAATTTAGGTTGAGCTTGAGAAATTATAAAAACATGAATTAATTGATACTTAGTAAATTCTGATAAAGAGTTTATTGAGAAAACATCATATTTATTAGATAATAATGATTTATTAAAATCTTTTTGAAAAGAAGCAAAAAAGACTTCTAGTCTTTTTTCTGAAGAATCTTTTAAACAAAATCTTTTAAAAATTTTAACTTATATAGAAATTAATTAATTATTTTATATTATTTATATAATCAAACGATATATGAATTTAATCAAAAAATCTACTGCTACTATAGCATTAGTTGCTCTTACGTCTAGTATTTTTACTACTGGAGCTTACGCTGATAATGGCGCGCAAGTTGAAGCTGCAAACGCTTTAGCTGCTAAAGGTTATATTAATGACCATTCTGACAACGAATCAGCATATAATCTTAATCAAAATGTATTAAGACAAGAAATTGCTGCTGTTGCTAGAGGTGTTGCAGGTTTAGATAAAAAATCTAGCTGTGATAACTCATTTGCAGATACTTCTGCAACTACTCCAAATACTTGGGCTTGTTACTCTGTTGAAGCTTTATTAGATGCAGGTTTAATTGCTGCAAATGATAACTTCAGACCAGAAGCTAAAATATCTAAAGCAGAAGCTGTAGGTATGATGGTAAAAGCTGCATTTGGTGATGAATATTCTTATGATTCAAGTAACTCTGCTTCTTGGCAAGAACAAGTTGTAGCATTTGCTGTTTCAAAAGGTGTTGTATCAAGTTTCTCTAACTATGACACTTCTGCAACTAGAGGTTTCGTATTTGAAGCTGGTAACAATGCTATAATTGCTTCAGAAGAAGTTTCTGAATCTTGTGATGAAGTTTCTAAATTACTTGGTCTTTGTGGAGATGAAGAAGAAACTACAACTGAAGAAACTACTGAAGAAACTACAACTGAAGAAACTACTGAAGAAGAAACTACTGAAGAAGAAACTACAACTGAAACTCCTGCTGCTTCTTCTGATAATGTATTAAGTGCTGAATTATCAGCTGATACTCCTGAAGGAGCTGATTTACCTGAAGCTGTAGAAGGTGTTTCTGTATTATCTTTTGATGTAACTGCTGGAAGTGAAGATGTTTCAATTTCTGGAGTTGAATTAGAAAGAGTTGGTTTTGGTGAAGGAGCTGCTGATAAGGCTGCTATCTACACTGATGAAGGAAGAGCTTCTAAAGTAAAATCTTTCTCTAGCTCAGATGATGCTGTTAACTTAACTTTCTCTCCAGCTGTTGTTGTAAAAGCTGGTGAAACTAGAACTTTAACTGCAAAAGTAAACTTACATGCTGATAATACTGGTGAATTTGCTGTTTCAGTTAAAAATATAACTGCTTCTTCTACTGTTGAAGCTGCTACTATAGTTTCTAATTACTTTGATGTTAAAAGTGGTGTTACTGCTGTTGATTTAACAATTGCTGCTCAATCAGTAAGTACTTCAGTTAAAACTGGTGAAGAACAAGCTGACTTAGCTAAATTTAAATTAACTAATGGAGGATTATCTTCTGATACTGATATAACTGTATCTTCTATTACATTAAAAGAAACTGGTACAGTTGACCAAGAAGAAGTATTAGAAAACTTAACATTAACTGTTGATGGTGATGTTATTTCTACTGTTGCTTCTATGGAAGGTAAATATGTTACTTTCTCTTTTGATCCTATCTTAATTGAAGATAGTAAAAATGAAACTTTCACTGTTAAAGCTGATATTATGGGTGGTGCAGGTGATACTGTTATATTCACATTAGATGATTTAATAGATGTAACTGCTACTGCTTCTAAATATAACGCTGTTGATATGAATGGTTCATTCACTTCTTCAACTATTACTTTAGGTGCTGGTGAATTATCTATATATGCTATAGACTCTACTGTTGATGAAGTAAGACCTGATCAATCTAATATTGTATTAGGACAAATAAAAGTAGTAAACGTTGCTGGTAAAAACTTAGAACTTAAAAATCTAGGTGTTGACTTAGTTTCTACTTCTACTGGTGTTCTTGCTAATCTTGAAAATGTAGAATTTGAATTAAACGGTACTTCTTATGCATTAGATGGTGATACTTCTGATACTACTGATACTACTGTTAATTTCTCTGATACTGATGTTGATGTTGCTTTACCTCAAGGTACAACTATATTAACTCTTAGAGCTGATACTTTAAAAACAGCTACAGAAGACTCAGAAATTACTATGAGTTTAACTGTTAACTCTACTAACTTTAGTGTTAAAGAAACTGAAGATGATGTATCTGTTTCAGATATAACTCCTTCTTCATTATCTTGGAAAAAAGTTACTCTTATTGACTCTTCAGCTACTTTAGCTGGTACAACAGTTCCTGCTGGTACTTATGTTAAAGGTGCTGCTGATTTAGTTGCTCTTAACTTTGATGTAAAAGCTGGTAAAGCATCTGCTATTACTGCAAATGAAATTACTGTAGGATTAACTTCTTCAGGTTCAGCTTCTACAAAAGATGAAGTAGCTCAAGTTACTTTATATAAAGGATCTGTTTCTGCTAATAATGAATTAGCTAAAGTTGGTGGTAATGATTTAGCTTCAGGTGCTGCTACATTTGATGGATTTGAAGTTGAAATTGGTGCTAACGCTACTGAAACTTTTATTGTTACTGTTGATACAGCTGATACTTCTGCTGTTGAAAACAAAATTATTGTTGCTACATTAACTGGTTCTAATGTTACATTAGAAGATGATGAAGGTGATAGTGTTACTGTTTCTGGTACTATTACTGGTAGAAATATAACTGTTTCTGGTGCTGGTACATTAACTTTAACTGCTGATGCAAACAATTCTGATAATGAATTTACTAAAACTATATTAGCTGGTTCTGAAGCTACTGTTTTCTCAGCTGATGTTAAAGCTGATAATGAAAATGTTACAGCTGAAAAAGTAACTATAGTATTAACTGGTGCTACACTTAAAGATACTATTGGTACAGCTAAATTATACTTAGGTGATACTTTAGTAGCTTCTACAAGTAGTTCTATGGATATTACTGATAGTTCAACTAGTGGATCTAATACAACTATTGTATTCCAAGATATAGTTGGATTAGAATTTGGAACTACTCAAGCTGAATTAAAATTAGCTTTAGATACTAATGATATTGGTAAAGATAAATTAGGTGCTGCTAAATCGTCTGTTACTGTTGATAGCGTAGCTATTGCAGAAGCTGAAGGTGCTGATTCTGGAGAAACTGTTACAGTTACTTCTTTAACAAGTACTTCTTCTAAAGCATTCTCTATAGTTCCATCTACTGTTACTGCTTCAGTTAGTAATTCATTTGCTACTGATGATAGAACAGCTGTATTAACTTTTGCTGTTGATAGTGGAACTAATACAGATACTAGTGGTAATGCATTAAATGTTACATTAACTGGTGTTATATTAAATGTTAGTTCTATGACTGCTACAGGTACTGTTACTATTAAAAATAGTGCAGGTACTGTTATTGGTACAGGACCTGTTACTGTTGACGATAAAGTTACTGTAAGCGTATCAGAAGTTATCTCTAATGGTGAATCTGTAACTGTTGAGACTACAGCTAAAGCTCTATTCTCTCTAGAAAAAGATGGTATAGAATATAGCTCTAATAGTGCAACTTACAAAATGAGCTTAAATGCTAATGAATCTATGGGTGAATATACTACTTCTAACTAATTAGTATATTAACACTATAATCTAAAAAACTTTATACGTTTTTAAAGAACTCTATTTAATAGAGTTCTTTTTTTTGTCTTAAAAAACTTTAATATATAAAATGTATATAAAAGATTTGCAAAAAAAAAGAAAGTGGATATAATGAAGGAAATTTTAATTATTAATAGATTATTATGGCAATAAATATAGAAGAATATAAAAAACAATGATTTAGTTATGAAGAAGTTGAAAGTATAAAAAGATGAATGAAAAATATACAAGAAGGAAAAATAAAGAACTATGAGCAAGTAAAGAGTAATGCAAGGGAAAGAATACTGTCTAAACAAAAAATTTATGCTTAGAGTAAAATTTTCAGATGAAGCAGAATTAAATTATTATGAAATATGAGATTATATATCTAAGGATAATAAAGAATCAGCTATAGAAGTATTAAATCAAATAGATAAAATAATTGAGACTATATCTTTATATTCATTATTATGAATAGACTTAAAAGATGGAAATAGATTAATAGTAGACTCTAAATATAAGTATAAAATAGTATATAGAATAAAAAAAGATTGTATTTATATTGTATCAATATTTAAATATCAGAATATGTGGACTAAATAAACCTAAAATAATTAAGAACTCTATCTAATAGAGTTTTTTTTTTGTTCCCAAGTTTATAATATATAAAAAGTGTATAAGAAATTTGCATAAAAAGAGAAAGTGAATATAATTAGTGTATATTAATATTAAATATCTTATTATGCCTATTAGAAAAATAAAATTATTAAAAAATTATTATTATCATATATATAATAGATGATACACTAAACAAATTATATTTAAAGAAGATATTGATTATAAAAGATTTTATGAAACTATCTTAAAATATAATAAAGAATTTTCATGAATAAACATAGTATCATATTCTTTTTTACCTAATCATTTTCACTTAATATTAAGATCATTCGAGTCCGGACTCGAAATTTCTAGTTTTATGAGAAAAGTTCAACAAGCATATGTAATGTATTATAGAGCCAAATATTCTAATTCGAGTCCGGACTCGAATTTAAGATGACCATTTTTTGAGTGAAGATTTAAAGCAAAATTAATTTCAAAAGAAGAATATTTTTATAAGTGTTTAGCATATGTTAATTTTAATCCATTAAAACATAAAATAGTAAAAAATATAGATGATTATAAGTGGACTAGTTATCATCAATTAGATAAAAATAAGATTGAATGATATAAAGATTATATATTAAAAGAATTAGAGTATTAATTCGAGTCCGGACTCACTACTATTTTTTAACAAAAAAGATTTTACATTTTTAATAAGTTTCATATAATAATTTTACATTTTTATTTTAATAAGTGATATAATATATTATGACACAAGAAAATACATGAGGAAATAATACTATATTATTAATGTGAGTTATTATAGCATTATTGTTAGTTATAGCAGTTATGGGGTTCTTTTTATGAAAGAAACAATGAGGAACTGAAGTAAATAATACTACAGTAGTAACAAAAGCTGTAGAGGGAGAAGATAGTACTGATTCAGCAAGTACTGATAATGGTGAAGATACTAAGAAAGTAGAGAAAAAAGTAGCTTCTGGACCATTAAAAATAACAGTTATAAATGATAAAAGATGTAATAACTGTCAAACATCAACAATACTTGATCAATTAAAAACACAACCATCAATAAAAGATGTTGAAATAGTTGAAAAAGATTTCTCTGAAGAAGGAGTAGAACAATATCTTAAAGATAATAAAGTAACAAAATTACCACTTTTTGCATTCTCTACAAAAGATTTTGATACATCAAAAGATCAAGGGGATAAAAAAATAAATGATTTCTTACAAGAGTTACCAGGTGGTGAATACTTTTTACAAGTAGGAGCTCAATTTGATCCTTTTGTTGAAAGATCTGAAAGAGGTTTTATGATGCTTGATAAAGAAAAATTATCTGAGATTTTAAATGATTCACACAATAAAGGTAATAAAGATGCTAAAATAGCATGGTTAGAATATAGTGATGTAGAATGTCCATTTTGTGCTAAATTACATACTGAATGAACAGATACAGCATTAATAGAAAAGTATGGTGATGATTTAAATATTGTTTTTCAACACTTTCCATTAGGTTTTCATGCTAACGCACAAGTATGAGCAGAAATACTTGAATGTGTTGCTGATCAAGAATGAGTAAAAGAATACTACTCATTAATAGCTGCAGCATTTAAAGATGGTAAATCTGATAAAGATTATTTATATAAAGAAGCAGGAAAACTTTGAGCAAAAGCTGATAAGTTAGATAAATGTTTAGATGAAGAAGAGTTTACACAAAAAGTAAAAGACCAAATGGCTAGAGGTACAGAATTATTTGGAGTAACTGGTACTCCTGGTAATGTACTAATAAATACTACTACATGAGAATATGAAGTAATCTCATGAGCTTACCCTAAAGATGCTTTTATAGAAATAATTGATAAATTATTAGCTGAATAATTTAAAAAATACTAACTAGTAAATAGTTAGTATTTTTTTGTTATTAAAAAGCTAAATATAATAAATTTTAATTTTTGCGAAAGCGGGTAAAGTAAATATATAAATTTTAATTTTTCCTATTTTCAAAATGTAATAATTATTAATTTACATTTTATAACCGCTCTTAAAAATTAAAATTTATATATTTAGCTTTAGATTATTTTATAAGGGAGAGATATTATTTTAAAATTTGCTTTACTATTTTATCATCCTTTCTCCAGTTTTTCTTTACTTTTACTCTTAAAGCTAGAAAAACTTTTTTTCAAAATATATCTTCTAGTTCTAACCTAGACTCTTTTCATATTTGTCATATTAGTTTTCATGATTTTCAAATAACAATATATTTTTGAGAATCTGATTCTGTATATATATAAGCTACTATTTTTAATATATCATCTTTTTCTTCTATTTCTTCTACTCATATGAATATACTATGAGGAAGCTCTTCTTTAGTGTGAAGAAAAGTTTTTTCTCTAATTATTTCGCTTATTCTGAAATATATATCTTGTTTTGTATAATATTCCTCTGGAAAGAATAAAGGACCATTTTTCAGGTGATTTTTGAGTTTTTCTAGTAAATTATTAAATCATACTTTACTAATCGATGAAATCTTCACACAATCTTCACATTCAGGAATATTTATTTTTGCTTTTAAGTCTATTTTTGTATAAACCTTAATTACAGGTTTATTAACCATATCAACAATAGTTCTTAAGTATTTTTCTTCTTCTCAACCTTCTCTAGAAGAATCTATAAAGTAAAGTATTACTTCAGCATCTTTAAAACTAGAAATAGCTACATCATTTATTTTTTCATTAAATTTTCTTTCAGATTTATGAATTCAGGGAGTATCAAAAAATATAATTTGAGAATTATTATCATTATAGATGGCTAAAACTCTTTTTCTTGTTGTTTGAGGTACATTTGTAGTGATTGATATTTTTTCACCTATTAGAGAGTTAACAAATGTTGATTTTCAAGCATTTGGTCTACCTATTATAGCTACATATCATACTTTTTTCTCTTTTGTTAGATTACTAGTGTTTTCTAGTATATCTTGTAGGTTTAGTTCTTTCATTAAGAATTATTACTTGTTATATTATTACTATTGTCTCTATAATCATCAACTATATTTAGTATTTGTCTTGCTTTTTGTATTGAATCAGGAGCAAAATCCATCTTTAAAGTAGTTTTATTTCAAGCTGTTTGAATAGACAGTGTTCAGTAATTAAGTATATTTGCGAATAATCAAGACGTTCTAGAGTTTACTTCTTGTACTTGTCAAAGGTTACATTCAGAAACAGTTCTATTTAAAAATGATATTTGGTCTATTCATATAACTCTATTGTTTGTTACTACATACATATCAAGTTCATGATTTAACCATTCTATATATAGAAATACTAAGAAAAACATCCAGAATACAATATTTAATAGATTAGAAAAAAGACTTAGTCATAAAATATAATATATAGAAAGTGAAATAATTAATCATATAAAAAAATATATAAATAATATAACATATACTATCCAGTGTCTTTTAACTATCATTAAAACTTCTTCTCAAGGCCTTAGGTTTTCTAATTTTAACATAAAATACTATTAAGAAATATTTGGTTTTTTAATATATAGAGCAGTTGAAAGTTTTAGAGTATCAAACTTTATATTGTTTATTATATCCAAATAATCTATTTTTTCAAGCTTAATTTCTGGATCTATTTCTATTGAGCTATTTATTTCTCAACTAATAGTTTTTATATTATTAGATTGTAGAAAATTTTCAATTTCATCATTACTTAATATTTCAACTTCAGAATTATATGATTTTTTAATAAAGCAGTCTCTTTTTGAAGAAGCTTTTATAATAGGATAGTTTTTATATAAATCAAAAAAAGATAACTGAGTTATTGACTTTTTAACAATATAGTTTATACTATTAATAGCTAATATAGTTGTTCTAACACCTGTAAAACTACCAGGTCAATTAACAACAACCAAGTTTTCTAAAGAATTATAATCTAGATTATTAGTTTTTAATAGTTTGTCTATTTTAGGTATTAAAGTAGAACTTTCATTCCCTTTAATATCCCATTCTAAACTGTCTATAATATGTCTATTATTGTCAAAAATAATAACACAAGCATTCTTTAATAGAGTGTTTATAAATAAATTCATTTTAAAAAATAATTAATAAATTAGCTATATTGTAATTTTTTTATATAATTTGCAAGTTAAAATATCTTTTGTAATAAAAATAATATAATGATAGATCTAAAAAAGAATTTAGAAAAAGATAACTTTTATATAAATTCTTGAAATATTTTTTCAAAATTATTACTACTAAATAAAGAGTTATTGAAAGATAATTCTTTTTTAATCATTGTTGAAACAGAAAAAGTAATACAGAACTATTTAAAAATATCTGAATATTTAAATATAAAGATAAATTCATTGTCAAGAGTATCAGACTTTGTTAATATGTATTATAATAAAAAATCTAACTATATAGTATCAAAGGACTTTTTTAATATAAAACTAGATAATTTTACACAATTTGAATATCATAATGTTTTTAAAATAGATAAAAGTATTAATATTGATATTACACAAATAACAGAAAAATTAAATAAATTTTGATATAGTTTTTCTAATCATAATAATAAAAATACTTTTAATATATTGTGAGATACCTTAAGTATTACTGATAATATTTGAGATACTGTAAAAATAAGTTTTTGGTGAGACTCTATAGATTCTATAGTATTAGAGCAAGAGAGTTTAGATACATATTATATATGATCAAATATTAATATAGAATATAGTGAAGTTTTTAATAAAAATATTGAGATACCATCAGAGGTTTTAACTGTTGTTGACTCTCTAGATTTTTTTTCTACATATGATAGTATTATGTGATATTTATCTAATTTTATTTCTTTTAATACATTAAAAACAAATACTAAGAGTATAAATTTATGAATAAATGATTTATTTTTAGAAAAAATAGATGATTTAAAAAATATATTAGAAGAGGAAAGTATAGAGAAGTATATAATCACAAAAAATAAAAAAACAATAGAAAACTTTTTAGAGCTTAATAATCTATTATGAAAAATTAAAATATATGAAAGTAGTTTAAATAACTTAAAAAGTTTTAGATTTTCCTCCCTTGATAAGGGGAGGCTAGGAGGGGTTTGTATTTGTGATGATAACATATCAAGAATCTTTGTAAGAAAAAGGATTAAAAGAAAACTGTCTCAAAACCTTGATTTATTGATGCAAATTAAACAATGAGACTATATTGTACATATAGATCATTGAGTAGGAATATTTAGAGAAATCATAGAAAAAAATGTTGCTTGAGTAAAAAAAGAATATATTACTCTAGAGTATAGAAATAATGATAAATTATTTGTACCTATTACGGAAGTCTCAAGAGTTTCAAAGTATGTTTGAGCTGAAAAACCTAATCTAACCTGATTAAGTACAAAAGATTGGGAGAAAAAACTAAAAAAAGCTAAGTGAGATATAGAAATAATAGCTTGAGAGTTGCTTGAAATATATGCAAAAAGAAAAATGCAAAAAGGTATTAAGTTTGAAAGCTACCCAGAGCAAGAACAACGTTTTGCTAATTCTTTTGAATATACTTATACTCAAGATCAATTAAATATCATATCTGATATTTATAAAGACATGGAATCTACTAATCCTATGGAAAGACTTCTTTCTTGAGATGTAGGTTTTTGAAAAACAGAAATAGCTTTTGCTAGTATTTATAAAGCAATAATAAATAATAAACAAGCTGCTTTAATTTCACCACTAGTTGTACTTGCTTATGAACATTATGAAAAAGCAAAAGAGAGATTTAAAGATTTCCCAATAAATATATGAGTAGTTACTAGGTTTGAAAAAAAAGCAGTAATAGAAGCAACTTTAGAAAAACTAAAAACATGAAAAATTGATTTAATAATTTGAACTCATAGGTTATTAAGTGAAGATATACAGTTTAAAGATTTATGATATTTAGTAGTAGATGAGGAACATAAGTTTTGAGTAAAAGATAAGGAAAAAATAAAAAAATTTAAGTGAAATATAGACATATTGTCTATGTCAGCCACACCTATACCTAGAAGTTTAAATATGGCTTTAAATTGAGTAAAAAGTACTTCAATGTTGACAACTCCACCTGTAGGTAGACAAGCAGTTTCTACAATGGTTTCGTCATTTGAAGATAGGCTTATATTTGATGCTTGAAAAAAAGAATTTGATAGATGAGGACAATTATTTTTTATACATAATAGAGTTGAAACTATTGAAGCAATGTGAAATTATTTATCAAATATTTTTCCTACAAAAAAGATAGCAATAGTTCATTGACAATTACCTTGAGATAAACTTGAAACTAGGATAATTGATTTCAAAAGAAAAAAATATGATATCTTACTTGCTACTACAGTTGTAGAAAATGGTATAGATTTTTCAAATGTAAATACAATATTTATAAACGAAGCACAAAACTTTTGAATCAGTCAAATACACCAATTAAGATGAAGGGTTGGTAGGTCTGATAGAAAATGATATTGTTATCTATTATTTAAGAAAGATAAGATAAAACAAGATGCAGCAAAGAGGCTTAAAACAATTGTCGACTATAGTCACTTATGAGCATGATTTGAGTTGGCAGTAAAAGACTTAGAAATAAGATGATGATGAGATATTCTCGGTATTAGACAAAGTGGACACTCTCAGGATATTTGAATGAACTTATTTTTAAAAATGCTGGAAGAAAAGGTAGAAGAACTAAAAAATATTGTAGACAATAATAAAAAAACAAAAAAAGAAGAAAAAACTAAAATAATTACAAATATTGATTTAAATATAGAAGCATATATAAATAATGATTTTTTTACAACAGAATTAGATAAACTAAATTTTTATAGAGAAATAGAGAGTATAGATACTTTAGTTGATTTAAAAACTATTATTACAGATTTTAAAGAAATTAATAAAATAAAGGATGAGGCAACAAATAACTTTTTTGATTTATTAAAGTTAAGAATAAAGTCTTCTAAGTATAAAATAATAAATATAAAGAAAGTCTGAATAAACTATCAGCTTGATTTTGAAAAAAATACTAGTTTAGAAGACTTAAAAGCCTTTTTAGATCTAGATAAGGAACTAAAGTTTTCAGTAGTTTCTATCACAAAAGTAAGAACTAGTATAAAAAACTTTGCAAATGAAAAAAAATTTATACAATACATGCTACAACTTTTTGAAAAAAAACTTATTAAAAAGAAAATAAGACTAAAAAAATAAATTAAAAAGAAAAAATGTTTAATTTTTAATGTAACAAGCAATTTAAAATCAAAAATTATTAAACTGTTTGAACGAAGTGAGTTTTTAATAATTTTTAGATTTTATTTGTGAAGTGAAATGTTAAGAAAATTTACCATTTTTGATTTTAATTTATTTTTTAAAGAAAGTTTAATATTTATTAATTAATATATGTATGAAAAAAGTAGTAATAATACTTTTTGCAGTATTTTTACTTACATCTTGCTTTAATGCAGCAGATGAAGAAACAACTGAAAAAGTTTGAAAAATTGACAAAATGTCATCTTCTACTGAGACTAATGTAGAAGAAAGTTTAAATTCTAATAACCAACCAATGAAAATAGATGCTTTAAAAGAAAATGATATAGTTGTTGAAATGAAAACAACTAATGGAGTAATTAAAATAAAAATGTTTACTGAACAAGCTCCAATAACAACAACTAATTTTATAGCTTTGGCTAATAATGGATATTATAATGATGTTACTTTTCATAGAGTAATTAAATGATTTATGATACAATGAGGTGATCCTGAATGAACAGGTAGAGGAGGGGAAAGTATATATGGACCTAAGTTTGAAGATGAGTTTCATCCTGATCTAAAGAATAATAAATATACTATATCAATGGCTAATGCTTGACCAAATACAAATTGAAGTCAATTTTTTATAAATGTAGCTGATAATAATTATTTAGATAATAAACATTCTGTTTTCTGAGAAGTTGTTGAATGAATAGAAAATGTAGATAAAATTGCAAAAGTAAAAACTGGTGCTAATGATAAACCAGAGAAAGATGTAAAAATTATCTCTATAACTTTAAAACAATTCAAAGATTGAAGCTTAAAAGATTATAGTTTTGATGAAGATAAGGCCTTAGAAAAAGTAGAAGAAATGAGAAATGAAAAAAAAGAAGCTAAAAAAGACAAGAAAGTAGAAAAATGAGATAGCGTAGCTGTTCATTATACAGGTACTTTTACTGATTGAGAAAAATTTGATTCAAGTTTAGATAGAAATCAAACACTAGATTTTATTGTTTGAGCAGGGCAAATGATTCCATGATTTGATGCAGCTTTAGTTTGAATGAAAATTTGAGATAAAAAGTCTATTACACTTGAACCAAAAGATGCATATTGAGAAGCAGAAGTTTCTGTACCAGAAGCAGCTTTTGCTTCATTTAAAGAAGCAGGAATAGAAGTGAAAGCTTGAGCAGAATTACCAACAGCTCAATGAAATGTAAAAGTAATAGATGTTAAGGATGGATTTGTTATAATTGAAAATAATCATCAAATGGCATGAAAAACTCTTAATTTTGATATAGAGTTGGTTGATATAAAGTAAAAAATAAACATGTATAAAGTATACATGTTTATTTTTTTCAGTTTTTTTCTTTAAGTTAACAATTATTATATTTTTACATTTTATATATTAATTAAGTGACCTATGAATAGTATAGATTTAAATAATAATAAGGAGTTTTTAGATATTTTTGATTTAGATGGTAATTTTCTTTGAACAGAAGAAAGAAAAGTTTTCCAAGAAAATCTAAAAAAAGAATATTTAGAAACATGAGAAGTAACTCGTATGGTAAGAAGTGTAGGAGCTTTTCTTATTAATAACAAACAAGAAGTATTTTTGGTTAAAAGGTGAGATACTTATGATTCACCTTGACTTATAGATAAAACTGTTTGATGACATGTATCAGCCTGAGATAGTTATAATCAAACAATAACTAGAGAACTAAAAGAAGAAATATGACTTGATTCAGTAGTTGCTGAGAATGATGAAGAATTTGAAATATTATTAACTACAATTGATACTTCAAAAAAAGTAGTTTTACAAATAATAGGTAATAAAAAAATATTTATTGATGTTGATTCTAAACCAAATTATAAAAGAATTTTTAACTCATGAATGTATTTTTGATTATATAATTGAGAAATAGAAAAATTTCCAGATGGAGAAGCAAAAGAGGTTATAAAGTTACCATTAAAATGAATAGAAAATGAGATAAAAAGAAACAAAAGTTTATATACAAAAGATCTATTAGACTTAATAGATGATTATAAGAATTTGATTTTAAGTAAATTTAAAGTATAATTCTAGTAATATTATATTATAATTTATTATTATGAATTCAAAATATCTAGAGACTAATAATAGTAAAGAGTATAGAGGTTTTTTTTCTAGAAATGATTTAGTTGTTTCTTGAAATTTTTCTTTTCCTTGGGCTCCTTGATGATATTGAAATAGATCAAATTTTGCATTTATAGCACAAAAAATAAATTTAAAATGTTATGTTTGATTTAATATAATTAAAGAAAAAAATATAAAATTTGGTGCTATAAATTATTATGATATATCTCAGGAAAAATTTATTAAACAAGATTTTCTTAATATATCAGAAGAAAATGAAAAATTATGAGAATTAATAAAAAAACTTTTTAATATAGAAGATTTTTGAATAGAAATAGAAATATTATCAGAAACAACTAGATGACATTCTTTTTGATTTTTTTGAACGTTTTCTAGTATTTTAGCAACAGGTTTATCTATATTATCAAAAAGTTTGAGTTTAGAGGAGTTAGATAATTATGAAGAATTTATAAAATCTTGAAAAAAAGATAATATTTTTGAAAAAGCATTACAATTTGAGTATCTAAGCAGATATTGAAATACTATTGGTCAAACATGATTATCTGTATTAAATAATAGTGCTGGTCCTTTTTATTTAATATCAGATAAAATAGATAATAAAGATTTTAAATTATCTGATTTAAATCAAAAAGCTATATATTTTTCAGAAAACTATGGTAATAATTTAATAACAAAAGAGTTACCTTTTGATTATTGTATGGTGTTTACTTGATTGCAAACAAATACTAAAAATATAGAGTCATACAAACATTCATGAGTAAATAGTTTGTATGAGTTAGCTGATTTTATAAAAACAGATATTATTTGAGAAAATAATAATTTATTTTTAAATTTTATAGATAAAAAAAAGGTAAAAAAGAATCATATATCAAATATAACTTTATCAAGTGCAAAAATGATAAAAGCTCTTTCTAAGTTGTATAATTACTGATATGATCAAAACTTAATAAATGACTTTATTCATAGTGTTAATGAGTATAGATATTCTACATCTTTAATAGAGAAACAAAGTAGTTTTGCAGAGGATTTTATTTATCATTTTAGAAAAAATACAAATAACATATGACAGAAAATAGGTATTACACCTGTTTGTTCATGAAAAATTTGATGATGATACTTAATAGTTACACCTGTTTGAAGTTCTAGGGATGCTATTAGTAAATCTATACTAGACTTAAAATGATCTTTTCCAAATATTGAGTTAGAATATAGTTCATATAATGATTGAGTTTCATGTGATTGAGTAAAAGTTGATCAGTTTATAGGAAAAGAAGTATATTCAAAGTATATAGATAGTAATAAATATAAATATAAGGATAACAAATGAAAAACTTATATATGAGACTATAATGAAATAATAGAAAAAGAAAAAGAATGATTACTATTTGATATGATAAGTAATAAAATTTATCTAAATTGAATAAAGCTTACTTCAAAAGATATATGTTCACAAACAACAACAATAGAAGTTTTAATTAAACTACTAAAGTCATCAACTAAAGAAATTAATAATACTGATTTAACTACATCAAGTTATTCTAAAAATAAAAATGAAATGGTATGAAAAATTATATTACCTTTTATTAAATTTATAGATTCTAAAACCTGATATAAATTAAATATTAATTGTACATGAAGTTTAACAGATTATAAAATAGTAATGCCTGATGAAAATTTAAAAATATCAGTATTAGATAGATTTTTTAACACTTTAGGTAAAAATAAAAAAAGAAATAAAATAATCCTGAACAATAA
>CAYFPB010000004.1:0-40105 GCA_964344895.1 uncultured Candidatus Peribacteria bacterium
AACTAAGTATTATTTTTTGTTAATTTTTCACGCTGGAAAGAAAATGACCAAAAAGCCTTGCTTTTTTATTTTTTTTCTATACTATAGGCAATATATTATTGCTGGTTACAATAATATAAAATAGCCTTAATCCTTTGTTTTTAGCTTATTTATCAAGCTAGTTTACAACTAATATTTTTTTCAAAATATCAGGTTATTTTATATTACATCAATAAATAAAGCGTTTGAGTGGCTATCAACCACAAGCTTCAAGGAAGAACAGGAAGAAACATTTCCCTACTAGAACCTTAACAAATCAAATCAAGTATAGCTTTAGGTGGTACCTTTCAAATAATTATAATTTGAACCGAAAGCACAAAAAAACTGAAAGTTTTTTGTGTTTTTTTATATGAATTAATTTTAATATATGACAAACTTTAAAGACGTAAATCCAAAACAAAGCTTTCCTGAGTTAGAAGAAGCTATGATGGAGTTTTGGAAAAATAATAAAACATTTGAAAAATCTATAGAGAATAGAGCAGACTCGCAAGAGTTTAATTTTTATGATGGTCCTCCATTTGCAACAGGTACACCACACTACTGACATATTCTGGCAGGAACTATAAAAGATGTTATACCAAGATACCAAACTATGAAATGATTTAGAGTAGATAGAAAGTTTGGTTGGGATTGTCATGGATTGCCAATTGAAAATATAGTTGAGAAAAAACTAGAAATATCTGGTAGAGATGATATAGAAAATAAAATATGAGTCCACAAATTTAATGAAACATGTAGAGAAAATGTATTTACATACGTAGATGAATGGAAAAAAACTGTAAATAGAATGTGAAGATGGGTGGATATGGAAAATGATTACAAAACTATGGATACTGATTTCATGGAATCTGTTTGGTGGGTATATAAAACTATTTATGATAAATGATTAATTTATGAATGAAATAGAGTTGTACCTTACTGTCCTAGATGTACTACTCCCCTTTCAAATTTTGAAGTAAATCAATGATATAAAGACAAACAAAGCAAAACAGTAACAGTAAAATTCAAAGTTAAAGATTCTGAAAATAAATATATCCTAGCTTGGACAACTACTCCTTGGACACTATATGCTAACCTATGACTAGCAGTTTGAAAAGATATTATTTATGTAGAATTAAAAGATAAAGAATCTGGTGATACATATATATTAGCAAAAGATAGAGTATGAGTATATTATAAAAAAGAGGAAGATTATACAGTTGTAAGAGAATACCCAGGAAGCTGTTTAGTGTGAATTAAATATGAAGCTCTTTTTCCTGATATCAAAACAAAAATAGAAGACATGTGAGAAGATCTATGAGTATGAGTAGAGTTATGAAAAAATGCCTTTTCTGTAGTACTTGGACACCATGTAACAACTGAAAGCTGAACAGGTGTTGTTCATATAGCCCCAGCTTACTGAGAAGATGATAATCTTATTTGAAAAAATGAAAAACTAGGTTTTGTAAGCCATATTTGAGATGATGGTAAAACATGTAATCTAATAGATAAAAACTCTTTATTTGTATTTGATTTCAATGAAGAAGTTATTTCAGAAATAAAAGATCAAAAACATCATATTCATATAGGTACTATTGACCATTCATATCCTCATTGCTGGAGATGTGATACTCCACTTATTTATAGATGAATATCAGCTTGGTATGTAGCAGTTGAAAAAATCAGAGAAAAAATGGTAGCAAATAACCAGGATATAACTTGGGTACCAGAAATCATAAAAAATGGTAGATTTGGTAAGTGGGTTGAAGCTGCTCGTGACTGGAATATATCAAGAAATAGATATTGGGGATCAGCTATACCTGTATGGCAATCAGCTGATAAAACTGAGGAAGTATGTATTGGATCTATAAAAGAACTATATGAACTAAACAAAGACTTCTGACAAATAGAAGAAAAAGATAATAAATACTATTTTACTGATACAGGTGAAGAAGTAGATATTCATAAACATTTTGTTGATAAAATCAAAATAAAACATCCTAAAACTGGCACTGAGCTTACAAGAGTGCCTGAAGTACTAGATTGTTGGTTTGAATCAGGATCAATGCCCTACGCAAGTAAACACTACCCTTTTAGTATAGATAATAATTCTCCCCTGCTAGGGGGAGATGCCTGAAAGGCAGAGGGGGGATTCAAATTCCCTGCTGATTTTATAGCTGAATGACTTGACCAAACTAGAGGATGGTTCTATACTCTACTTATTCTTGGAACAGCCTTATTTGATAAAGCTCCAATGAAAAATGTAATAGTAAATGGTATAGTACTAGCTGAAGATGGTAAAAAAATGAGTAAATCATTAAAAAATTATCCAGATCCAAAACATATCTTTGATAAATACTGAGCAGATGCTATGAGATTTTATCTAATGAACTCTCCTGTTGTTGAAGCTCAAGATCTAAGATTTATGGAATCATGAGTAGAAGAAGTAGTAAAAAAAGTAATTCTACCACTATGGAATACTTACTATTTCTTTACAACATATGCAAATATAGATAAATTTGAATCAAAATGATTACCAAACAACCTAGAAAACAATTTAGATAAATGGTTAATATCAGAACTTAATAACCTTAGCAAAGAAGTAAGTACAGGTTTTGATGAATACAAGCTTAATGAAGCTACAAAACCAATTGTAAAATTCATGGATAATCTTACAAACTGGTATATTAGAAGATCAAGAAAAAGATTCTGGAAATCAGAAAATGATGGAGATAAAAATGAGGCTTATGAAACACTTTACTATACTCTAGTAGAAACAACTAAAATTATAGCGCCATTTATGCCATTTTTATCTGAATATATTTATAAAAACTTAACAGAAGATGAATCCGTTCATCTAACAGACTTCCCTACATACAATGAAACTCTTATAAATGAGAAACTTAACTCAGACACTGATAAAGTTCAAAAAATAATTACTCTATGACTTGCTTGGAGAGCTAATCAAAAAATCAGAGTAAGACAACCTTTAAACTCTATAACAGTAACTGAAGAATTCTCAGACTACTATAATGAAATACTTAAAGAAGAATTAAATGTAAAAGAAGTAATTGTTGTAGAATGAACAAGTTTAGCTCAAAAAATATGTAAACCAAATGGTAGAAATATAGGACCAAAATTTGGAAAAGATGTTAAATTTATTATGTGAGAAGCAAAAGCTTGAAATTTTGAAGAACTAGATAGTGGTAATGTTAAAGTATGAAACTTTGAATTAAAAACTTGAGATTTTGAATTAGTATATGAAGCTTGAGACAGTTGAGTTACTATTGAAGCTGGTTTTGGTATGGTAATTGCTATGGATCCAGAAATAACTACTGAACTAAAAAATGAAGGTTATGCTAGAGATATAGTAAGACAAATACAAGAAGCTAGAAAGCAGGCAGATTATAAAGTAGATGATAGAATAAAAGTATCAATTACATGAATGGATGAAGTAATAAATTCATTTAAAAACTATATTGAAACTGAAACTCTATCAACGCTAGTAGATAATTTAGATTCAGCTGATATAGATAAAAATATAGAAATAGAAGATTTAAATGTTAATCTAAAATTAAAAAAATAGAGATTTTAAAATCTCTATTTTTTTTGCCTTAAAAAATTATTTATGATAAAATTAAATTAATATAAAATAATTAAGTATAAATTTATGCTAAAATCACATACACCAGAAAATATTTGGAATACTACAATTAAAATAAGTGATTTATGAATGAATAAAGTTGAATGAGTAGTAGATGATACATTAACCAAATTTTTTTGAATCGTATGAACTAACACAAAAAAAAGGTATGCTTTTTCTAAAGCTATGAGAATATTTAGTAATAATATCCGTTCTATAGAATATAATTCAAAATGAGAAAGAATAAAAGGTGAAGAAATTATTAAAAAAAGTCAAATCAAGGATCTTATTTCTAAAAAAATGAAAAATAAATGACTTTCAATAGAACCATTTTTAGAATATTACTTAGAAAAATACTCACAAAAAAATATTTGACTACCTCCAGCTGAGATTGATTGTGCACATAAAGTAGATTTTATAATTTCATCTTGAGATACAAGCTTTTGATTAGATATAAAAGTATGAAGAAATGGATCAAATAAAAGAAAAAAAACATTAGAGCATGCAAAAAATATAGATAATCCTAATTATACTCCAAAAACAATAAAAAAAGAAAGAAATAGAAAAGAATTTCAAGAGTCTGCTCTAAATACAAATAATTTTTCAAATAATTTTTTATACCATACAAACTGAATATTAAGAATTAATTGAAATAGTAATATAACTAAACAATTAGATAATAAACTAATTTTTCAAAATGCTTATCAAAATTTTATAAATAATAATTGAGAAAAAAATATTGAAGAATATTTAGATAGTTCAATTGATCAAGAATTAAGATTTATATCAAAATCTATACCTAAGGCTTTAGCTTATCTAATTAATTTTTTAAAACACTGAAAATTAAAAAGACAAAGACTAAAACTACCAGAAAACTCTTGAAAAGTAATTATTTATATGTCACCTAACTTAGATTATGTAGAAGTAAAATTATATGAATGAAAAAAAACTAACTCATATTGTGATTTATTTATTCCAATAACAGAAAAACTCAAAAAAAATATTTTGTAAAAATAAAATTTTACAAAATATTTTTTTAATATATATTAGTTATAATTATATTTTAACTAATAAAATGTTTAAAGAACAAGAACTAAAAAAATTAAAAGAAAAAATAAATAATCTAGAACAAAAAGATGATTATTTAATAATTACAGATTTTGATGATACTATTTTTTCTACAAAAGTACTTCTAGAAAAAGATTATAGAAAATGAAGAAGATGAAAGGAATGAAATGATTATATTATCGAAAATAATCTAATGGATAAAATAGTAAATGAAGTATATAAAGATACAAAATACCCTGATACTATTACATCAAAACTAAGAAAAAATCATGATCTAATACTAACTGCCTGAGTAGAAGAATTTCAAACAAAAAAAATTATTGCAGCTAATATAGAACATATAAATACAAAGATAGTTCCTAGCGCTGAAGATAAGATAGCTGAAACAATTAGATATATTGTAAATGATTTAGGTTTCATACCAGATAAAATAACTATTTATGAAGATAGACCAAAGTACTTTATAGAATATAAAAACTTTATAGAAGAATTTTTAAATACTAAGCTTGAAATAATGCTTGTTGAGATGAATTGTAATAATACTGAACCAAAAATATCAAAAATAAACTAAAAAAACTAGATAATTATCTAGTTTTTTTAGTTTTTGCTTTTGATTTTATATTAAAGATTTTATAAGTATCTTTTTTGTTTTTGTTTAAATTGTCATAAATCATAATAGTATTATTATATTATAAATTTTATTTTTTAGTTGTAGTACTTTTTGAATCTTTCATTCTTTCAAGTGATTTAATATTTTTATTAATCATAGTTGATTCAGTATTTAATTCTGAAACTTCTTCTTCTACAGTTTTAACCTGAGATTCTAAATCTGTAATTTGAGATTTTAGATTAGAGATATTAGACTTTCTTGATTCTATAGAATCAGTTATATTTTCATTTCTAGAAGTTAATTTTGATATAGTTCCATCTAATATATCAACCATAGTTTCTGAATCTGACTCGTCAGTAGTTGTAGTATCATCACTAGTTATAGTAGAAGTTGTATCATCTCATCCAAAATCAAAAGAAATATCTTCATCTTTAGCTTCTTCTTCAATTACTAATTCTTCTCATACACTTTCTTCAGCAGTTCCTAAATCTCATAATTCAGGTATTTCAAATGTATTATCAGTACCATCAGAAGCTTCTTGAGTATTTTCTTCTTCTGTTTTTACTTCTTGAGTTTTTACTTCTTCTTGTGAATCAGAAGTTATATCATCAAAAGAAATAATATCTTCAGAATCAGAACTTGAATTATCTTCTTCTGTTTTTACTTCTTCATCAAGAACAATAGTATCCTCAGAAGTATCATTATCAGATAAAATTAATATATCTGAATCATCTGTTTTTGCAGGTGTAGTCATATTTTTTAAAGTTAATTTTTAATATACATACTTATCTTATCATTTTATGTTAAAAAATGCAAAAAAAATCAAATAATTGTTTGAATTATTAAAATTTTTATATATACTATCTTCACTTTTTAATATTTAATAGAAAAAAATATGGATTTTTCAAAAGCTTGAGAAATGATGAAGCTTCAACAAGAAGCTATGAAAGTAAAAAAAGAATTAGAAAATACTTTTATTGAATCTGAGATTAATGGTTTAGTTATTACTGTTAACTGAGAAATGAAAATAGAAAAAGTAGAATTTGAAACTGATGCTCTAATTCCAGGTTTAACTTCTGAACAAAAACAAGCACTAGAACAAGCAATCTGAGATGCTGTAAATAAATGAATTAAAAAATCTCAAGAAGTTGCTGCACAAAAAATGCAAGGTGTTATGCAATCTATGGGTATGTGAGATATGCTATGAGGTGGTGGTATGTGAGGATTACCAGGTATGTAATAAACAAAAAAAGAAGTTTTTTTAAAAAACTTCTTTTTTTATTTGTAAATAAAATACAAAATTGTAATAATATATCAAATATACATTATAATACCTATTTTTATATCATTATATATTGAAACTTCTGGATTTGTTCAGAGTTTTTTATATTCTCATATAATGTAATGTATCTCATTTCATTGTAATGGTGATTCTAGGTACTCTATACCTATATCATTTTTTATTATTTCTATTGTTTTTGATGTCAAAATATCTCACTGTTTTATTTCAAAAATATTTATTTTTTTAATATCAATCTCATTATATATATTATCAAAGTATAATCTCAAAACAGAAAAAATAAAAAATATAAATAAAATAATTATATAACTAAAATAATCTAGATTATAAAACATAGTTCCAATTCAAAATAATATAACAATTATCTTGAAGTAATAATTAGATAATTTGCTTATGGTATCAGAAAATAATACTATAAATAAAAATACAATCAAATAGATATAGTCCAATTCTAAATTTTTACTAATAATAAAAGAAATAATATATATAAATGATCATATAAACAAAATATCTAAGTGTTTCATTTTTTCTTTTATCTTAAATCATATTGCTTTTATTTTTTTGTAATTTTTTATTAAAAATACTAAATTATATAAAAAGAATATTGTAAAAATAGAAATAAATAAGCTATTTATTATAACTATATTAAGTCATAATAAATAAGATATTATAATACTATTTAATCATATCAAAATAATATACTTTCAATCCCCTGCTCACCATTTATTATTTTTATAAAATAAGTAACCAAAAATAATAACTATTAACATTCATATTATATTATTTTTTTCTGTGTAAAATCAAGAAATAAAAAATGTTAATATAATAGATATAGCCAAAACAGGAAAAATAAAATAATTTTTTATTTTTCCTGTTTTTATATCAGTAAATACTGCATACAAAGGGGTTAGCAATAGGAATAAAACAATTATATTTATCAAGCTCATAATTTATTTTTTTAAATATTTAAAACATTATATTTAATAATGTTTTTTGAGCAATAAAAAAAGAGCAAATGCTTTTTTTTTATTCAAATCCATAAGGAGGATTTACTTGTAAATTTGGATCATAATCAAGTATAAATGGTGCATCATAATTACTTGATGGAATTAAATTACTAGTAGTATCATCATAAAAATCACAACTTCAACTTTTAAATTCATCTCATCATGCAACCTTAATATCTTTTATATCACAATGTAGTGGTACTTTTCCATCTTTATCACTAACTACTCAATAATAAGTATCTTTTACTCTAGCATATCTTCTTAAATAAATAAGGTCATAAGCTTGAGCTTTTTCTTGTGTACATGAACTTTTTTCATAATCAGGAGTTCAATAAGGACAACTATTTCTTATATCTAAATCTTTAATACTTCATCATACTGTATTTCTAGTTATAAAACTACCTTTCCAATGTAATTGATGTACTAGATTATTTCATACATTAGATCAATCATACATTGTTCAAATATTATTTATACTTACAACTGGTCATTCTGCATAAACTACTCATACTCCATTTGTAATATTCTCATTTATTTGTAATTGAGATTTACTTCATGATGATGAATTTCATATTAATATAATTCATAATATTGAACTACTGTCTTCTTTACTATAGTACATATTAGAATTAATTTTAAGGTTTCAATTTTCAATGATAATAGTTTTTTTACCTGATATTTGACAATCTCCAGTACAACTAATAGTTACATTCTTATCTTTTATATATAATATATCATTACTTCATGGTAAAGTATAATTACTATCAAATGAATTAATATCATTTATTATTATATTATTTTCTGGAATATAATTATCTACATTTACTCATCTTAATAAACTTTCTACATTTTTATGTATATCAGTTTTTAGATCAAATAGTGTTATTTTAGAAAAATCATTATATGTAGAATCATCAGTAGTAACAGCTCAAGTTCATGATTCATTTCATGTTTTATTATCTGTTTGAGTTAATCATGAAATATTTATTTCAGAAAATACTATAGAGCTATCAGAATCATAATAAGTATTATTTAAAGAGTCTGGATCTGAGCTTGGATCAGTTCATGTAAAATGATCATCTGTATGCACTCAATAATTTTTAAATCCTGTTTGAATACCTGGTAATTTAACTTCTTGCCCATTAATAGTATAAGTCAGGTTTGAATATAATGCTACATTTGTATAATCATTATTTATACCTCATGTAGTTTTTGGAAAAAAACTAATAGAATAACCATTTTGATTATATGTATCAATATTAAACGTTTCTGGGTCAAATTCTAAAAAGTCATTATTTGTTCATAACTTTATATCTAAGTTAAAATTATTGTTTGTTAAGTCATATATACTTTCAAGTTTTAATGTTCTTTCTTGTCATTCAAGTATTGGATATATAGTATCTATGTAGTCGAATGAAATAACTGGATTATATATAAAATCAGCTACATTATTTTTAAAACTTCATGTTACATCATATTCTCATACTCAATTGTCAGAAATTAGTGAATTAACTGTTATATCAAAATCTGTTAATTTTAATTTTGCAGTTAAACTTCAATATAAAAATTCTCCACTTTTTGTTTTATATTCATTTTTAGTAGGTACAGCTGATACCATGTAAATATTTAACTCTCATTTATCTAATTCTGATCTATTATAAAAAGTTCCTTCAAAATCATGATACTTATTAGTAGTATCTATTTCTGAAACTGTATTTTCATTATGGTCTTTAAAACTAAAACCTACTCAGTTTCATGATCAAGGATCTGTAAGCTGATCTTTTCATAATGTATTATCAAATTTTATGTCTAAATCTATTGTTTTTACTCCACTTACAGCTACTACTTCATTATCATATTTATCTCTTAGTTTTATATAAGTATAATGATCATCACTATAATTTGATTTAATCTCACTATCTGAACTAGGATTTATAGTAGTTTTTCAACTATCAGGCATATTAGCTACAACTTTGAAGTCTGGAGTTGATACTGCAAAACAATTCCCCACCATATCACAAATTTGTCCATTTATATCAGTACCAATAATTTTTTTAGTAACCACCTGCCAAGAATATTTTCTAAATCATTCTGATTCATAATCTTTATATTGTCAAAAAGAGTCTTTTGTTGTTACACTTTGAAAATTGTGAGTTATATTATTATTTCATAGAGAAGTTATTCTATTATCACTAAAAGTAGATCAAGTATAAGAGTATGTCTTTTTTGAATCTTTATTATCATTTTTTTCTATTTTTATATCAAATGATCTTACTCCTGCTCAATTATCAGTTATTTCAGGTACTTTTATTACTCTATTATCTAAAGCAGCAAAATACATATTATCTCAGTCTACTATATCTTTATCTGATCATGTTCAATTATTTCAAGATTTATATATAAAATTTGAGCTAGCAACTGGAGGAGTAGAGTCTCAAATTAAATTTAATCTTGATACATTATCTACTTCATAATTACAATTTGATCAATCTGAGTTACAAAATTTTACTTTTGTATTATTATTTACCAATTTTGATTTATTTCAAGCATTATCCTCTACGAAATCAGTATGATCTAATATATTAAAACTATCAGCTTGATTTCATGACCAACTATATTTAAGTACCAAATCACTTTTTTCTTTGTCTCAAGTATTTTTTACAATATTTGCTGTGGCTCAAAGAATTGTTGGATAATAATATGATTTAATTCATGAAACACAAGACTCTCAATTACACTTTGTTCATACAAAATCTGTATCTGTACAAGTAATATCTAATAATAAAATTCATGAAGCATCAGAACTTTGTTTATAATATAAGTTACCATCAGAATAATATTGATTATCTATTCAATGAAACTCTATATCATTCAAAATACATTTTGGAGCTGTTTTATCGATTCTATAAGTTCATTTTAATACACTAGTCATTTTATTTGAAGAAGGATCCTGAGTATTGTCTTCTGCTTTAAAATATAGCTTATAAATACCATCAGTATATGATGACATATCTATACTACTATTACATTCTTTTTCTGTCCAATCACTGTAAGTACTAAAAGTTCCTGAAGTAGAATATTTTGTAATTTTATACTCACATTTTTTTAATCAACTTGATTGTTCAATGGGATCAAAAGCATTAACTGCTGTAAGTGAACTAAAATATAAAAGTGTAAAAAACATTATAGTTTTTAAATTAAATTTCTTCATAAAATATAAAAAAAATAAATAAATATGAAATTATTTTATCATATTTATTTATTTGATGCAATTATTTGACCTGTTTTTGTAAAAATTTTTCTATATCACTATTTTTATCTGATAATCACTTAAAAACATAATTAAATAAAAACATAAAAAATTTACAATGACTATCAAATACTTGATTAGTATATATGTTTCATCTAGCTTCATATGATTCTATAGGACAAACCCCACAAAATGGAGCATAAGCACATACATCACAAGCTAAGCTTTCTACAGTAGAAGCATCCATCATAGCTCAAACTGTTTCATTTTGTATAAGTTCTTCCAAACTACTATTTGTATCTCCTATCTGAAAAGTATCATCTTCAATCATTCTTCACTCATCACAGGTATATATTTTACCAGTATAGTCATATGCAATTTGACCTATTCAAGCTCAGCAAGGGGTTCTTAAATCCATAAAATTTGTTTTTTCTGGCTTAAGTATTTTTCATAAGATTATATTTAAAAAACCATCCCTAATTTGAGTACCTTTTTTATCAAGTTCTATTAGATAATTAAAATAATTCATGTAAAACTCTTCTAACTCAGAACTTGAATATCATAATACATTTTTTGTTATTGAGGAGTATCAAAAACCATTTATCTTTTTTAAAAAAATACTTTCAAAACCTAATTCAATATATGTATCAACTAGTTCTTTATAATTTTTCAAAGTTTTTCTTGTAATAACTCACATAGCTCAATATAATATCTTTCTTCATTTTTCTTTTTCATACATTCTAATTAACTCTATTTTTTCTTTAAGTGAATCAAAACTTGATATTAATCACTTTTCTCAAATCAAAAGCCTATTAAAATCATGAGTTTGTTTATCTCAATCAAGAGATGTAGAAATAGTAAAATTTGGATATGAAAATAATTTATCCAATACCTTTTCATCTATAAGAGTCAAATTAGATACTAGTGCATAATTTATATTCTTTTTTAATTCTTTATTTTTTTCTTCTGCATATTCAATAATAAAATCTATCAGCTCAATATTAACAAGAGGCTCTCATCACTGAAATTCAATTGTTAAATTTTCTGATGGAGAAGACAATATTATATCAACTACTTTTTTAGCTGTTTCCTCTGTCATTTGTAAAGAATTATCAGCATATCTATAATCAGCAGATGCATGGCAATATTTACATTGATGATTACATCATTTAGTAAGAACCATTATATGCAAAGTAGGACCTATAAAATTAATTCAAAATCTCTTTTTATATTCCATAACTCAATTTTTTATATAATTTTCTTCATCTTTTTTTATAAAATATTTATCTTCCAAAAGCTTATACAAATCAGTATTAATATCCAATTTTGATTCCACATAATCAGAAAAATCACTATTGTTTAAAACAATAGATTCTCAAAATATATTTGTTAATACTTTTCTGTTAGAGCATAGTTTATTTACTCTAATAAATGGTATATTTTTATTCATTATTAAAACCCCTCTTAGTCTCCCCTTATCAGGGGAGAAAAATAAATTAATCTACATTTATGCTTCATAAGGCTTGAGAAATAATAGCTTTTCTTAAATCCTTATTTTGATCTGCAATTTCAAATCTTAAAGAATTAAAACTTAATTCTTCTTTAATTAACTTAAAATCTTTTTCCTCTATATTTTTTATATCAATTATAAAATTTTTATCATCTTCTCCTATTTTATATTCCATATCTTCAAGATACAGATTAATAGTATACAAGATAGCTTGTTTAGAATACAAACTTTTTAATATTTTTATTTGTTTTTCCATAATTTATTTGTAAAAAATTACTAAATCAGTAATATTATATTGATATTTTTTATAATACAATATAAAATATGATAATTATTCCAACTAGAGTTTGTAATACAAATAAATGCAGCTATTGTTGAGTACTAAAAAAAGACTTTAAAATAAATTATTTTGAGAATAATTTAGACTTAGAAGATTTTGTAGAAAAAATAAAAATAATATCTAATAAAACTTGAGATTGTGATATTAGATTTTTTTGATGAGAACCATTTTTAAAGTTTGATATAATAAAAAATATAATAAAGCACTTAAAAAAACAAAACAATAATTATAATTTTATAATAAATACAAACTTAAGTTTGATAAAAAAACAATATTTATCTTTTTTAAAAGAAAATAATATAAAACTAATTATAAGTTGTAACTGAGATTTGTACTCTCATTCAATAACTAGAAATACTTCTAAAGATCAAACTTTTAAATTATATGAAAATATAAAAAAAATAATACAAAATAATATAAATTACCAAATAAATATAGTAACTACACCAAAAATAGTATCCAGATTACATAAAAATTTTACTTTTATATATAATGAGCTATGATGAAAAATATTTAATTTACTTCCTGTTAATTATAATTGATGGGATAATGATAGTTTAGATGAGTTTGAAAAACAGTTAAATATAGTTAAAAATAATATAAAAAATAATGAATTAAATATTGAATTCATAAATAAAAAAGTGAATAATAATGTATCATTATTTAATAGTGAAATAACAATTGATTCTGACTGAAAAGTATATCCTAGTATGGTTATAATTGAAAAGTTTTTTGAGAAAGAAAAACAAAAAATATTAGTAAGTGATTTAAATAATAGTACAACAAAAATAAATGATGATTTTATTTATTATGAAAAGAATAATCACAATATTTATGACCAATATATAAATAAAATTATAAATAACAAATTTAAAGATATAATAGATAATGATTCTAAATCATCTAAAATTTTCCATAATTTTTTAATAGAAATATAATGAAAGTACTTTGTCCTGTAAAAAACCTTTTATATTGAATAGAACTTATCAACTCTTGAGCAGATGAGTTGTATTTTTGAGTGGTTTCAAACTCTTGGCAAAAGGAAATATGATTTAAAAGTATTTTAAATCGTAGAGACACTAGTATGGCAAATATCAGTTCTTATAATGAAGCAAAAAAACTAATAGATTATGCTAGAGAAAAATGAGTAAAAACACACATTACTCTAAACAATTCTCCAAATATAATTGATATGAATTTAATAAAAAAAGAAGTAACAAATGCAATAAAAGTAAAGCCTGATGCGTTGATTGTAAAAGATATATTTATTGCTGATATTATAAGAGAAATAGATAAGGATATTGAAATACACTGCAGTAGTTTAAATCAAGTTTTAAATACTGAAGCTATATCTTACTGGATTGAAAATTTTAATATTTCTAGAATGATTTTTCCAAGAAATATTAGTGTAGGAGAAATAAAAACTTTATGCAATGCTTTTCCTGATCTAGAATTTGAAATTTTTATAAAAAATGACTGGTGCTATAATAGTGACTGAATATGTTCTTCCCTACATTCAGAATGACTAAAAAAATGAATTCCCTTTGTCTGTCATAGAGAACCTAGGTATAAAACAAGTGATGAAGATTTTAATAAAAAATATTTAAATCTTTATACAAAAATGCTTGATTGTAAAATATGTATGCTTTCAAAACTAAAAAACATAAAAAACCTAGTAAGTTTAAAAATTGTTTGAAGATGAAAACCTCTCCCCATAGTTATTAATGATCTAAAATTCATACAAAACTCATTAAAATTTTTAAAACTATCTGAAAATGCTAAAGAATATGTGGATTTTAATATCAAATTACATAAAAAATTTGTAAAAAAACAATGTAATTACTCATGATGTGAGTATTATAATTTATACTATAAATAGAAAAATAAATATATTTAAACAAACTTTGTTTCAATCTCTCATATTAATTATATAGTTAGGTGAAAAAAGTTTTTATTAAAATATTTATTTTTCTATACTTAATAATTTTAATAATGGAAAAAGCTTATTTAATTACTCAAAATACTGATTTGGAAAAAGATTTTTCTGAATATGATAGACTCTATATTTGAGATCAATACTGTGAACACAATATGTTCTATTTTTTTGATGACAAAGTTTTTTTAGAAAATATTATTGATTTAAATAAAAAAATAACGATTACAACTCCTGTAATATCAGAAAAATGATTAATAAAATTTTTCAGTTTTTTAAATGATTTTATAAATAATATAACAGATTTAGAAATAGTTATAAATGATTTATGAGTTTTTCATAAATTAAGAAAAAAATACCCTCAAATTAAACTTGTATGGTGAAATTTTTTAAGCTGACAAAACAAAGATCCATATTTAAAAGTATTTAATGAAAATGTAGAGCATAAAAATCTAACTATAGATTCAAGTTATTATGAAAACTTATTAAATAAAGAAAAAATAGAAAATATTGAACTATATAATGTTTTTCAATGAATAAATGTTAATCATAATTTTAATATAAACCTATACTATCCTTTCATAGTTTATTCAATAAATAGACACTGTCCAAATGCCATAATAAAAGAAAAGCTAGATTATGTAAAAATAGTTGAAGATTGTTCATGATGCAAAGACTTAGCAAAAAATGATTTAAATATGCAATTAAAAATAGGTAATGAGCTTGTTACTCAATATTATAGATGAAATAAACAATTTTATAAAAATGATAATTTGATAGAAATAAAAAATATAAAAAGAATAATATATAATTATGACTTAATATGATAGATAATAATTATAATGAAAAATTTAGAAAGTTTTTTAAAAAATTTGAGCTTCAATATAAAAATTGTAGCTCAAATGAAGAAAAAGATTTTTTATGGAATCTTGCAATTGACTTTATAGAAAAAAATAGAGACTTTATAATGCAGTACCCTTTAATTCAATATTGGGAAAAAGTAAATTTAGATGAACAAAATTATAAAGAATTAGAAAAAACTTTTTTGGAAGAATACAAAAACAAAAAAGTAAACCTATACTTCCATATTCCCTTCTGTAAATCAAAGTGTAGTTATTGTAATTTTACTATTGTAACTTGAAAAAACAAAAAAGAACTACTCTCAAATATATATATAAAAAAATTAAAAGATGAAGTTGATTTTTTTGTAAAAAATGTTTGAAACTTTAAAATAAATACTATATTTATTTGATGAGGTACTCCTTCATATCTAAATGAAAAAGATTTAGAATCATTCTTAAAATACATAAAAGAAAAATTAAATAATTATTTTCAAGAAAATACTGAATACTGTTTTGAATGAAATCCTGACTCATTTAATAAAGAAAAATTAGAGATATTAAAAAAATATTGAATAAATAGACTTTCTTTATGAGTTCAAACATTTAATAATGAGATACTTAAAAATACAAATAGAACATATTCTGATAAAGATATAAAAAATACTATACAATTATTTAAAGAAATATGATTTGATAATATAAATATTGATATGCTTTATTGACTACCAGGACAAACTATTGAAAAAATGCAAAAAGATCTAGATATAGTTAAAAATCTTGATATAGAACATATAACATACTATCCTCTTTACAATTATGATAACTCAATTTTATGACAAACAAATGCTAAAGTAAATAATATAAAAGATATCTATAATTTCTATGATAAAATCACAAAAACTTTAAAAGAAAATAATTTTAATCAATACTGAAGAGAATATTTCTGTAAAAATAATAAAATTTCAAACTACCAAAAAAACTTTTTATCAAACAAATATCTATATTGATTTTGATTATCTGCAAACTCTTTTAACAAAAAATATGTATTTAGAAAAGAAGAAAACTTAAAAGAATATACAGAAAAAAAAGCTACAATAAGTCATTTTTTCAAATATAAAAATGATTCATATGATAAAAGACTTTTTATATTATGAAGTAGACATAAAAAAATATATAAAAAAAATATAAAAAATATTGATAATATAGAAAAAATGATTAATATATGTTTAATTTTTGATTTACTAATTGAAAAAGATACTTATTATGAAATAAGTTCTAAATGATTAAAATATCAAGAATTGCTATCACACTTATTTTTATAATATTATAAAATGAAAAAAACTATTATTCTATTATTAACAATATTTTTACTATTTTCATGTTCTAAAATTGAAAGAATAGAACCAATTATAAATAATAATTCAGATCTTAAAGAAGAAATAAAAAAAGATAAAATTATTGACTTTGATAATAAAGGTTGAGTAGATCTAAATGATAATAAAAATATAGATTTAGAAGAAAAAGAGTTAATAACTCAAAGATTTGATGTATTAGCTAAACAATATAATACTCATAGTGACTTAATGAAATCAGCTCAATATAAAATATTTGTTGAGTATGTTCATGAAGTTTTCAATAAATACAATGATATATGAGGTATTGCTGCTGAAAATAAAAATAACTATATTTTTAAGGTACTTATTCCAAAAATAGTTTTTAAAAATTATGTAGATAACTGACTATTAACTGAAGAAGATGCTGAATTAATAATTCAATCTATCAAAAGAAATGATCTTAATACTCTTGAGGATAAAAAACTTATAACTGAAAAATTTAAAATATATTTTGAAGAAAATAAATATAACCCTTTTATAAAAAATCTAAATACTTCAAATCTAACAAAAGAAGAAAAGTTAGATCTGATTTTTAAGGAAAAAGATTGAGTTATTTACCAAGTTTTAAGTAACAGATATAATTGGAACAAAACAGGGATTTGATTTAAACCTAATTCTATGGAAGCTGACTTTATGGATTATTTAAACAAGAAACTTGGGAATACTTTTTGAGTAATATGAGTTAGTGATGAAGAAGTAGTTGAATATGCTTATTCTCAATATAAAGTTGAAACTCTTGAAGGATTAGCTGAGACTATACTTAATGACTATAAAACTATAGTAAGTGATTATAATTTAGAATGAAAAATTCCTCTAAAAAGAACGTATAGAAATGATGAAAGAAATAATATTTTTGTAGATAGAGCTACAGTTAATAAATATCTAGATACATTATCAAACTCAGATAATAAGAAGTTTATTTCTGACTTGGAAAAATTAAGATTTAAAATGTATTTACTTTCATACTTTGGAAGAGATAGAAAAGATCTAGATGAAAAACAATGATTATGGAATTCCAAAGCTAGATCTGACTTCATTGATGAAACTTATTGAGATTGAATTCAAAACCTATTTAGAGTAACAAGATATCTACCTGATGAAAAAGTAAAAATTGATTTAGATAAAGATATTTTTAATTAATAATAATCACTATATGAGTAATCCTACAAATAACATAAAGCTTTTTATAATAATTTTTAGTATTTTATGAATTACAATTATATTTTACTTTATAAATTCTAGTTCAGATAATATAGTAAAGCCAGAAAATAAAACTACTACTAATAATAATAAAGTAGAAGAAATTGTTAAATTAGAACCTGGAGTTCATCCAGATTTAACAAATCTTCCTGAGTGAGATAGATGAGCAGAAATAACTAAAGAACAAAGAGAACAACAACTTATTGAAAACAAATTAGATGAAGTTTTAGTTAATAAAATTAGTGCATACCTAAGAACTTTTTGTAGATCATATAAGGATGTAAATAGCTTAGCAAAGTCTAGCCACTTCAAAAACCTAAGAGAAAAAGTAAAAAACTTTAGTAAAAGGGATGATAATTTTATGTATGTACAATTACCTTCTATGGTATATGACCAATGTAAGTGAAAAGATTTTGATTACTTAGAAAGTCTTATTTTATTTTTACAATCTAGTGATGAAAATTTAAAAAACCTAAATGCTTGAGTTGCTCAAGAAGCTCTAGTTAAATATATTAAAGACTTATCTTTTAAAGATACTAATATACCTAAGGATATTAGAAGTAATAGTGAATCATTTAATAAATACTTTTTAAAAGATAATATTGAAGACCTCTCAGCTTTTTATTATCCTTATCATGTAAAAGAACAAGAAAACCTTACAAATTATGTTAATAGACCACTAATCACTCTTCAAGATGAAAACAATAATAAAAAACTAGCTGTTGGTTTAATGATTGGACAACTTGAAGAAATGTGATTTGCAAGTTTTGATGAATTTAAACATACTTTAATGAGAAATAATGGTTTTGCTAATGTAGAAGAATTAAAAGCATCATTAATAAGTGATTATAACAGTATTATTTCTCTAAATCCAGATATTAAAAAAGATTTAGATAATCTAGCAGATTTTAAAAAGTTTATCACATCAAAATCATATAAAGATTTGTATAATGATGAAAAAACTGTAAACTTAATTAATAATATATGAAAAAATATGCTTATTTTTTCTATAATTAATCCTGATTACGCTGATTGACTTTGAGAAGTTTGGTCTTGATTAAACTTTTTCTGAGATGAAAAAGTTTGAAACTGAATAATCAGAATCCACTTTCTTTATATGCTAAATTTATAAAACTATGAAAAAAAATAAAAATATTAAATCATTTATCAGAGAAGAAGATGGTAAAACTATCAAAAAAAGTTTACTTATTTCATCTCTTTGACTAGTTCTATGATTCTGAATAGCCTGAACTACGGAAGCTTGACACTCAAATACCCACTCTAGTTGAACTGATACAACGAGTCACTCTTCAACTCATTCAAACCACTCTCAACACTCCTCTTATTAATTAATTACTATATAATGAAATTTTTCAAATTATTTATATTAACTTCTCTTTTATTAATACCTACTATATCATTTGCTTGAAAATGATATAATTTAACATCTATTGGTTGGGATGAAGATACTTGAAGAACAAACTGTCCTAGTTGATATAATTTATTATCAAATATAGCTAGTCAATCTGTAGCTAGAAGTGGTAATGCTGGATGTTATATGCCAGACAACTCTGCTCCAAGTATTACTGCTAGTTGATATAGTAATGATACTTGGGTTAACACTGATAAAGTAATTGTAAGTGTTAGTATTAGTGATAATGAATCTTGAATTTCTAGTATGTTTTATACTATCAATTGAGACAGATTTGATGCTAGTTCTAGTTTTAATATTGAATTAACTGATGAATGAAAATATGAAATTCATATAGAAGCTACAGATAATGCAACAATTGATGGTAATAATTGAAGTAGTGTAGATCCTTATACTTCTACAAAAGATATAATTGTAAAAATTGATAGAACAGCTCCTACTTTTACATCTTGGACAAATCCTAGTAATAATTGGATAAACTCAGGACCTACTGTTTCATATACTATAAGTGATCTATACAAATGAGAAGAAATTTTAAGTAAAAGTTTTACTTGTAATAATAAACCATCAAATTCTGAATATATATACCCTTCTGTTTGAGGTGTAGTTAATTGAACTTGTAACCCAAATACGGAGACTAATTGTAATATTGATTCAAATTATAGCCCAAATAGTTCTGATTGTAGTTGGGATTGTTATGATTTGTATACAAAAGACGATTGAGTTTGTCATTTAAGCTATGAAAGGCTGGATTGTAATGATTTAAGTTTAGTTGTTCCTGAAAAACTGTATTACTATAATTTTGATAATCAACTGATTGAAGAAAGTAATACATCTGAAAATATTATAACCTGGAATTCTCCAACTTGAATAAGCTTAGATTGAAAATTTACTTCATACTATCAAACAGAATCTAATACATATTCCCCTACTTTAAATGATTGTAGTTTTAGATGTAATAATTGATATCACTATGAAACTTCTCAAGCTGGAAAATGTATAAATGATGTAAAAATTATATGTTGTAATACAACTCCTTTAAGTATTATTCCTGCTGATTGATGAGTAGATAATAATGAAGCTAATGATCCAAATATTTGTGATGGAAAGAAAAATATATTAGCAGAATGGAGTCTTTCTTCTGAAGTATGGAGTTATAATGACTGAAATAATAATTATTTCAATGATGCATCAACTGCATGTGGTTATGAAAAAGTACCAAACTCAGATTGATATACTTGTAACCCCGGTTATTACCTAACTTGATCAGAAGCCCCAGATAACCTAGCATGTACACCAGTACCAACATGAGAATACTCATGACAAGAAAATGAAAAACACTCATGTACAAATGCTCCATCAAACTCAACTTACACTTCAAACTGAACTAACAATGACTGTAGTTGGAGTTGTAATGATTGATATGAGCCACAAGGTGATAGTTGTTATGAAAGTGCTATAAAAATAAATTGTGAAAACATACCTTTAACAAGTAATTGAAAAGAAAGATACTTAACTTGAACTTACAATTTAACTAATAATACTTGTCATATAAAACCTCAGTTTTCATCATATTTCTTTACAAATAATGGTTTCTCTGCTTGAGACATATATGATCCATCAAATTCATGATGATGACGGGTTAATAACGGAATAGCCCCTTGACGGGTAGTAAGTAAATCTGATTCAGCAACTAAAAATAGAACAGTTTTAGCTATGTGTAAAAATTTATGATTTGATAACTATGAAACCTATACAGAAAAAATAATGAGAAATTCTTGTTGATGATGAATAACTTTAACAAGAGTTCATGATACTCAAGATACTTTAAAAAGAACTTATGAACAAAAATGTAATACTAACTTAGATTCCTTTGATAGTATAACATGTAAGTAAAAAACTAAATCCTTTTGGATTTAGTTTTTTTGTTTGTCAGCTTCATTTAAAAATTTTAGACACCTCCCTCTTAAATCATGTAAAAGTGACCTGTAATCTTTATTTAAACTATTCTTTGAAGAAAGTATTTTATTTACTGCATTAATAGTTTGTCTTATTTCAGCCTCTGTTGATAAAGATAAGTATCTATTTACCAGTCCTGGAAAAGGAGCTAATTTAGGAGATAGACTGATTGATTGCATATAGTGTTTTAAATAATCAGTTTTCTCTCAATAAAAGCCATTCTTTCATAAATAATCAGCTTCTGGAGCAAGTTTTTTATCTATTCAAGAAATATCTGTAATTTTTTTCATTTAGTAATAGTTCTAAAAATATATTTTAATAATTATATTCTAATAATTAATAAATTCAAATTTTGCTTAAAAAAGTCAAAAAATATGTTGATAAAATTTTATTTTTATATAGAATATCATCCATAAATCTAAAAAAATAACATTTTATGTGGTTAAAAAATAAAATCTTGAAAAATAAAATAAAAATTATACTATATATTATCTGAATTCTTTCACTTTTTATTATAGTACTATTTAGTATATCATTAGCAAAAGATCCTGAAATACTTACTATAAAAATAGATGAAAAAAATAGCTTAACTGAACTAATTGATGATATAAAACAAGAAGATGATTTATCTTGAAATATAAATTCTCTAAAAAAAGAAGAAGAACAAAAACTACAATTAAAAGAAATAATAAAAAATAATACAAATACTAGTAAAATAAATATTTTAGTAGTTTGAAGGTGATGATGAGAACATGAAGCACCAAACTTAACTGATACAATTATATTATCCAGTATAGATACAAATAAAAAAGTAATAACTCTTTTTTCTGTACCCAGAGACCTATATGTAGAGTATCCTTGAGCTAGTATAGAAGACTGAAAAATAAACTGACTTTATGCTAAATATAGATTTAATAGCTGATCAAGTGAAGTATGAATGAATATCTTAAAAAAGAAAATATCTCAAATAACATGAGAAAAAATTGATTTTTTTGTAAATATAGACTTTGCATGATTTACGAAACTAATTGATTCTATATGATGAGTAAATATAACTATTCCTGAAAACTTTGTAGACCATAAATATCCTGATGGAAACTGGTGATATAGAACACTTATTTTTAAAAAATGAACTTGGTTATTTGACTGAGAGAATGCATTAAAGTATGCTAGAAGTAGACATTCCACAAGTGATTTTGATAGATCAATGAGACAACAGCAAGTTATAAAAGCTGTAAAAGAAAAACTAACAGCTGGTTATTTCTTAAAATCACCAAGTAAAATAAAACAACTATATGATGTTTTTAAAGAATATGTGTATACTGATATCCCACTATCTGTAATTATTAAGTTAGCTTACAAAATAAAAGATGATAATGAATTTAGTTTTACATCTTCTACACTAAATGATTCATGCTTTTACTGAAGTGATACATGTTCTAAATGAGGTTTTTTATATACACCTCAAAGAGAATTTTTCTCTTGAATGTCTGTATTACTAGCTGAATGAACTAATGTAGATGATTTAAATAATTATTCAAAACTTAGGAAATATACAAATATTGTTTTTAATTATCCTGATGTATATAAAGAAAATCATGAAATAAATATATTTAACTCTTTAAAAGTAAATAATCTAGCTTGAGCCTTAAGTAATAATGTTATAAGATATGGGTTCAATGTACCTGAAAAAAATTCTATATGAAATACTGATAAAAAGTTTAGTAAATCTATTATATATTATAATAATATAGATGAAAATTCTGAGACTATGAAGGTATTAAAAAGGTTATTTAGTTGAAGTTTTATAAAAACAAATACTCCTATTTACTCAAAAAGTAATGCAAAAATTGAAATAATTATAGGTGAAGATTATTTGTGAGATAGTAGCCCTTTTAAATTTTAAATTTGAATAATGTTTACAGAAAAAAAGATAGTTCCAAAAAGGAAAATAAAAACAGTTTATTCTAGTAAAAATAGTGCAAAAACAGTAAGAAAAGAACATAAAACAAGTATTTTTCTTACACTTTTTATGTACTTATTTTTATTCTGAATTTTATCAGCTGGATGAGTAAGTTTTTATGTATATAATAAATACTTAACTGACCTACCTTCAGTCTCTGAATTACAAAATTTAGAAATTTCAGAATCATCTGTTATTTATGATAGAGAATGAAATGAGTTATATAAAATTTTTAAAGAAAAAAGAACCTATATTCCTTTTGAAGAAATAAATGAAAATATGGTAAATGCACTTGTTGCTATAGAAGATAAAAGATATTGGACAAATCCATGAGTAGATATAAAATGAATAATTAGAGCATGAATTAACTATGCCTTATGAAAAACTACTTCTGTAAAATGAACTTCAACACTTACTCAACAATTAATTAGAAATACAATTATTAAAAATGAGAAAACTGTTGAAAGAAAAATAAAAGAAATATATCTTGCTTATAAACTAACATCAACATTATCAAAAGAAAAAATTCTTGAAATATATTTAAACAAAATATCTTTCTGACATAATGCTTTTGGTATAGAAGAAGCAGCTAAAACTTTTTTTAATAAAAGTGCTAAAGATTTAGGAATTCTTGAATCTTCTATTTTAGCTTCCCTACCTAAATGACCTACTTATTATTCACCTTATAATCATCCTGATAGATTATTATGATATACATATATCTATACTGATGAAAATGAAGATGATATAGTAAAGTTATTATCTAAAAAAGAACTAGAAGACAATAAAGAAATAGTAGAACAATTTACTGGTATAGTATGAGATTTAAAAATGAGTAGACTTGAATGAACAAATAAACTACTTGTTTGTAATATTGAAAATGATTACTTTAAAAATCCAATAAGTATTGATGCAGACTGATGTAGTATTTTTGAATACTCAAAATTAATTCACTTACTTAATAGTTTTAAATTAAAACATAATAATACATACTTAGAGTACCAAACTTGAAGAAAAGATCAAGTTTTAGCTAGAATGCTTGAAGATGGCTATATTACAATTGATGAATATATTACAGCTGTAATAGATGCTATAGGTTTTAAGTTTCATCAAAGAAAGGAAAAAATAAAATCTCCTCACTTTGTTTTTTATGTAAAAGAGTACTTAGAAGAAAAATTTGGTCAAGATATAGCCAGTATTGGTTGATTAAAAATATATACAACCCTTGATCCAAAACTTCAAGAAAAAGCTACTCAAATAATAGAAAAACAAGCTGAAATAAATGAAGAAAAATATAATGCAAAAAATGCTGCACTTATAAGTATAGATAATAAAACTGGTCAAATACTATCTATGGTATGATGAAGAGATTACTTTGATATAGAAAATAAGTGAAATGTTAATATAATAACTTCAAAACTTCAACCATGAAGTACATTTAAACCATTTGTATATTCTCTTGGTTTCTTAAATAGTGATATATGAACAAAAACACCTATTTATGATGTTGAAACAGAATTTCCTAGTGACTATATTCCAGCAAACTTTGATTGAGAATTTAAATGAAAAATGGATATTTCAACAGCATTAAATCACTCAAGAAATATTCCTGCTATAAAAATGTTTGTTATAGCTTGATGAGAGAAAAAAATAGTTGATTTTATGAAAACTCTATGAGTAAAATCAATAAAAAATCACTGACACTATTGAGCTCCACTTTCTTTATGAACTTGAGAAATGACTCCTTTAGAATTAGCAACAGCTTATAGTGTTTTTGCTAATATGTGAGAAAAAAAGGATATAACACCTATATTGAAAATAGAAGATTCAAAATGAAATATAATTGAAGACTCTACAGAAGCTAAAGATGAAGAAAACAAAGATACCAAAGTAATGTCAGAATTACAAGCATATATTATTAATTATATGTTAAGTGATACAACTACTCGTCCAGAGTTTTGGAATACATTTTTAAGTCTAAAAGATAGAGTTGTTTGAGCAAAAACTTGAACATCAACAAAACAATCAGTAAAGGATGATTGAGAAAAAGATATTCGTCCTGCAAATCTTTGGACAGCTTGATATACTCCCCAAATAACTACAGTTGTATGGGCATGAAATACTTCTTGAGAAAAACTAGAATATGAATGAAACTGACTAGAGTGAGCTTGACCTATATTTAAAGAATTTATGGAATTTGCTCATGAATGAAAAGAAACAGTTGATTGGGAAGCTCCAGAAAAAATAAAAGAATTAAATGTATCAGAAATATCTTGATTGCCACCAAGCCCTGAATCATCTAATAGCTCTGATTTATTAAAGTCATTTTTTATAAATGAACCAATTGAATATGATGAAAGCTATACAAATGTTAGAATTGATTCATTATGTAATGGTAAAGTTACAGACAATACACCTAAGGCTGCCATTAAAAATGCAGTTTTAATAGAGTTTAGATCACTTATTCCTGATAATGAAAAATGGCAAGATCCAGTAATAGAATGGGCAAAATCTGATGAAGCTAAAGAAAAATATTGAAATATAGATAACCTAATTACAGAAATAAAAGATGAAGAATGTGAAAGAAGTGCTGAAAAATGAAATATTATAATTAGAACTACAACAAATGATAATGATATATTTGTTGCATGAGAAAATCATATAGAACTTGCTTATAAAAGTGATACAGCTGTAACTAAAATAGATGTATTACTTGATAATAGTGTAGTTGATACTGTAAAAGTAAAAAATAGAAAATCAGGATCTTATGTTTGAAATATATTTATTCCTGTATCAAAAATAAATACTAAATCAACTCTTACATTTAGAGCTGTTGATAAGAATTATTACTCATGAGAGATTTCAAGAACTATTCTTATAACAAAAAATGATATTTTGGCTCCTAAGATTACTTTAAAAAACCCTATTGATTGAAGTATAAAACTTTATGATACTGATTACTTTAATCTAAAAGCTACTATTGATGATAATTCTAAACTAAGAACTATTAATATAAAAATAGACTGAAAACTTATAAAAGCATGATTAACTGATAAAAACCTAGTTTATCCAATAAATAAGGAAGAAAACTTATCAGTTTGAAAGCATATTATAACTATAGAAGTTATAGATGATAGCTTTAATAAATCAACTGAAAAAGTTTATTTAGAGATATTAAAAAAATAAGTTACTAATTTAGTAACTTATTTTTTTGACTTTTTTTAAAAAATTTAAAATATTTTTCCAAAAATTGATTTAAATCATCTTATTACTCATTTTGAATTGTTGGATTCCTTCTCTCTTCTATCTTGTATAGGATTATCTATTCAATAATAGATTAATTTATCATAAGATTGTTCTATTTTTTCTAGTTTTTCAAACAATTCAATTTTTTCATCAAATTCCAGAGAAAAAGAATGTACATAAAATTCCATTTGTTCTTTTAAATATCTTTTAAAGGAATCAATATTACTATACTCTTTTTGATGTGAAAAATAATATTCTACTATTTCTATAGCATCATCAAAGAATTTATCTAAATCTTTAAATCTAGATAAAAACTTCTCAATATCTTCTTTAGTATATTGTGAAAACATCTCCATTTCATTCAATTCCTGTTTCATTGAATCAAGAACACTTTCTTTTGTTAACATAAATTTATTCATTAATTAATAATTTTTTATAAGATTGTTTTAATTTTGTATGTACTTTATCTAAATTATCTTTTGTTACTCAATTAAGATTTCAATTAATATAAATATATTCTATTTTTTTTCTTAATACACTAATATTATCCTTAAAATTACTTAACTTAGTTGCATCAAGTTTTAAAACATTTTCAACATTATTATCAATGTATACACTAATTTTATTAATAGAAATTATAGCTTTATTTAATTTAGTTGTATCTTTTAATAACTCATTAATATTCAAACTATCAGCAAAATCTCATATTTCCTTTCAAACATAATTTGCTCATTCATTAGAAAAATCCTTTCATTCTCTACCTTTCATCTCATATAATTCACTATTTGTATTTATATCCTTTTGTTTAACAACTTTTAATCACCTCAATAACTTACCTAATCATCAAAGTCATAATGTTCCAAGTACTAGTCATCAATTATATGGATTTTCCATTATATTTCAAATATCTCATAGTTCTTCTACTGTTTGTTTTATTAATTCTTTTAATACTTCTATATTAAACAAATTATTTAATAACTCTAAAACTTCATCTAAAGAACTATTTATTAAACTTTGTATTTCTTCTAAATTATTTACAACTAGTCAATCCACTACTCATTTTACAAACTTTGTTATATCTGGATTATTTTCTGTATCTACATCTATTCATAGTTTATCATATAAATTCACCTGTAATTCTTTTACTCTTATTTCTTTATCAATTCAATTATCTAATTGTTGCTCTAAAAAATTTAACTCTTGTAAATCATTTTCTTTATCTTCTTTCTCAGATTGTCTTATTTTTTTCATTAGTTCATTTTGCTTTTCTACTTCACCTGTACTTATATTTTCTAAGTCTACTTTAGTTTTTTGAGTCTCTGTATGTTCATAATATTTTCATCATTCAAAACTCATATTTTACATATTATTATTAGATTTTCTTTATATTATCACAATTTTTTATTTATAGCAAAAAATGTATTAAAAAAATAAGTTACTAATTTAGTAACTTATTTTTTTGACTTTTTTTAAAAAAAGAATATATTGGTAGCATAAGATTACATATAATCTTATGGTTTATTTGTTAATTAAAAGAATATATGGATAATTATGAATTTCCAACTATTGCAAAAATAGATACTGAGGCTCCTAGTTTTGATCTACCTTACTATGATCCAAAAACTGATGATGAAGCTAGCTTATCTTTATCAGATTTAAAATGAAAATGGGCTGTATTATTCTACTACCCTGCTGATTTTACTTTTGTTTGTCCTACTGAATTAAAAGATATGGCTGAACAAGAAGCTAAATTTAATGAGTTAGGTGTTGAAGTACTAGCTGCATCAACAGATACTACTTTTTCTCACAGAGCATGGGTAAAACATGAAAAATTAATGGAAGGTTTCCCTTACAAAATGCTTGCTGATCACTCTACAGAAGTAGCTGATATTTACAATATATTAGATGAAGAATCTGGTATAGCTGGAAGAGGTACTTTTGTTATTGATCCAGATGGAATTATTAGAAGTATAGAAGTTGCTTCTGGTCCTCTATGAAGAAACAGTGATGAATTAATCAGAAAAATTGAAGCACTACAATTCATGAGAGAAAACCCAAGCCAAGCTTGTCCAGCTAAATGGGCTGTTTGAGCAAAAACTCTTACTCCAAACATTAAAATAGCATGAGAAGTATATGAAGCTTTAAATGACTAATATAAAACTTGTACAAATTCAAATCAATTTTGTACAAAAAAATAAGAACTTGTACAAGTTCTTATTTTTTGTTTATTTGTGCTTTTAGATCATCAAATCAGCTTTTAAGCCCTTGTTTAAGTTCTTCTACTTTTTCTGGAGCTACTTCTTTTAAAGAATCTAGTTTATCTTTTTTTTCATCATAAAGCTCTTCTAGTTTAACTCAAGCTTCAAATAGATAATCTTTTCATTTAAGTTTTAGCTCTTCTAGTATATTTTTTCACTCATCTTTGTATGAATCAACTATAGCTAATAACTCTTCTTTCTTTTTATTAAACATTTCTTTGTTTTCTTCTGTAACTACATGAGTTTTTACATCTTCTAATAAATTTTGATGTACATCAATGAAGTTATCTAATAATGCTTTAAAATCAGCCTCTTTTCATGGTTGATTAGTTTCTAGTTCTTTTTTTAATTCACCCGGTTTTTTCTTACCATATAATGAAGAAATAACTCATCATGCTATATACCCTGCTGCTAATAGAAATATATTTTTTTTAGACATAATTTTGTGATTAATTATATAATACAATATACCAGTAAAATGTCTAGTAGTTTTTAACACATTTTTATGCTCAAAACTTTGTCCTACACGATTTTATGATATAATTGTATTATATAAATTTTTTATATTCTTACAAATTAAATTTTAAAAATGTCTTATAACAACTTTTCTGACTGATACAAAAAAGCCTTAATAAATGCTGAAAATATAGTAAAACAAGCTTGATTTAAAACTACTTGAGTAGAAGATATATTTGTTGAAATAGTAAAACATTCAACATGATGAATCAAAGAAATCTTTAATTTATACTGAATAAATGAAAAGCTGGTTTTAGAGATATTGTCTAAATGAGTATTTAATGAAACTTTTGATAAGAGAAAATGAGTTTACTCTGGAATGAATGATAGATTAAAAAGTACTATATTAGGTAGTGTAAAAATAGCTGCAAGTTTTTCTAAAGCTAAAGCAAGTTTAGAAGACTTTTTAATTTCTATGATAAGAAATGATTCATGGATTGTTAGTTTTTTTGATTATGTAGGAATTACACCTAGTGATGTAGAAAAAAACTTAATAGAATTAAATAACATGTGAGTTATTGATTGAGAAGCTGAGTGAATAAATGGTGAAATGGCTATAGAATGAGAGGATGGGATAAACCAAATATTATGATCAATTAGTAAAAGCTTATTTTGAAATAATGTGCCCTGAGAGCCATGAGCTACACCATTTGATGCAAATAAAAAACAAAAAAACAAAAAAAATGATTCAACAACACCAGCACTAGATTTTTTCTCAACAAACCTATCAAAAGAAGCTGCTGATTGAAAAATAGATAATATTGTAGGTAGAGATACTGAAATAGAAAGACTTATAGCTATATTAAATAGAAAAACAAAAAATAATCCTGTACTTGTTTGAGAACCATGAGTTGGTAAAACAGCTATAGCAGAATGATTAGCTTTAAAAATAAAAGAATGAAAAGTACCTTTTTCTATGAAAGATAAAAAGGTATTATCTCTTGATATGTCATCTTTAATAGCTTGAACAAAATATAGATGAGAATTTGAGTCTAGAATTAAACAAGTAATAGAAGAAGCTTCAAAAGTAGAAAATGAAATAATTCTTTTTATTGATGAAATACATACTATTATTTGAGCTTGAGGAGCTGAATGAACACTAGATGCTTCAAATATTCTAAAACCTGCTATGGGTAGATGACAAATAAGAATTATTTGAGCTACTACATTAAATGAATACAAAAAATATATTGAAAAAGATTCTGCTTTAGAAAGAAGATTTCAAAAAATAAATGTAGCAGAACCAAGTAAAGCTGTAACTACTGAAATAATAGCTTGATTAAAAGAATCATTTGAAAATTATCATAACCTAAATATTTCTCCTGATGCAGTTGGAGAAGCAGTTACCTTATCTACTAGATATATTACAGATAGACAATTACCTGATAAAGCTATAGATCTAATAGATGAAGCTTGTAGTATAAAATCAATGAAATACAATTTTGATGAAACAGAAATAAAAGCTCTAAGAGAAAAAATATCAAAACTTAATAGAAAAACTGAGGAAGCTGTAATTGCTCAACAATATAAAAAAGCTTATGAATTAAAAGAACAAGAAGCTAATTTAGAAAAAGAAATAGCAGAAAAGAAAGAAAAGTTTGCTATTCCAAAAAATGAAAGATTAACTGTATGAGTGGAAGATGTACAAAAAGTATTAAGTATATCTACATGAATACCAGTTTCTAACTTAAGTAAAGATGAAATAGATAAAATTAAACTATTACCAAAAAATATTAAAAAAGAAATAATAGGTCAAGACTCAGCTGTAAATATGGTTGTAAAATCTATTATGAGAAGTAAAACTGGAATATCCAATCCAAACAGACCTCTTGGTAGTTTCCTATTTTTAGGTCCTACATGAGTTTGAAAAACTGAATTAGTAAAAGTATTAACTAAAAGTTTCTATGATGATAAAGATGCTTTAATCAAAATAGATATGAGTGAATACTCTGATAAAACATCTGTAAACAAACTAATAGGTTCTTCTGCTTGATATGTATGATATGAAGAAGGAGGAATGCTCACTGAAAAAGTAAGAAAAAAACCTTATAGTGTAGTACTTTTTGATGAAATAGAAAAATGAGATTTTGAAGTATTTAATTTATTATTACAAATTCTTGATGAATGAGTTTTAACTGATAATAAATGAGTTAAAGTAAATTTCAAAAATACAATAATAATAATGACTTCAAATATCGGACAAGAAGAATTTACTAAAAAAGCTGAAATGATTGGTTTTAATACTAAATCAAATGAAGAAGAAGAAATCTTAAATGACTATGATAAAGCAGCTGAAAATATAAAAGGAAATTTAACTGAATACTTCTCTCCTGAGTTTATAAATAGAATAGACAAACTAATTGTTTTTAATCCATTAGACAAAAACCAAATTAAAAAAATTGTTGAACTTGGATTACAAGATCTAACAAAGAGATTAGAGAAAAAATGATATAGCTTAGATTATTCTAAAGATTCAATTAACTATATTACAAAAGTAGTATACAATCCTGAATTTTGAGCTAGAGAAGTAAGAAGATATATAGTAGATAGTATTGAGGATTTAATTGCTGAAAAAATCATAAAATCAAGAACTAAAAAATCTTTTAAACTAGAAATAGTAAATAAAGAATTAGTAGTAAAATAAAAAGCACTTTAAAAAGTGTTTTTTATTTTGCAAAAATTAATTTTTTTCATATAATAATTTTAGTTATAACTATTAAATAATAGCTTATATAATATAAATGAAAAAAATTGTTTTTTTTATCATCTGTCTTTTCAGTATTATTAACCATAGTAATGCTTTTTTTGGTAGTGCTACTTCCCTTGATCTATACAAAAATATTGATTCTTGAATTGATGAACTACAAAGCAAGATGTTTGAATATGAAATCAACTGATGACCTGAGGAACATTGAGTAATAGAAGAAATTCATTTTTTAGCTGCTCTAGATAATAAACCTATTTGCTTAGATAAATCAAAACAAATAAGTAATGAAACATTTAAAGAAATAGTTGAAAATCAAGATATAAAGACTCTATATAGTTATATGAATGAATATTGTATTAATGATTGAAATATTACAAATGATTTGCTTTTATATTATTTGATGCTATTTAACACTCATTATGAGAAATCTATAAATCAATCTGAAGAAAAGTCAGAAAAGATATATAAGATATCAAATATATGAATTTATAGTGATTGAATACTTGAGAACTCTTGATTTGATCTAATAGAAGATATGCAAGAAATAGATAAAGTAATATTTGGAAATAAAAATAACTATAACTGAGATAGTGAACTTGATTTATGAGATACTATAAATTGATTAACTGATAAAATCAATAAAGACATGCAAGAGCTTGCAAACAAGCCAATAAAAATATTGGAACTTAAAAACAATACAAATGAGCAAGAAGAACAAGTCCAAACAAATGGTGATGTTGTTAATACAAACACCAATTACGTATGTCCTGATAATACTGAAAACTCATTATCTAGTAATAGTTTAAATAATATACTTGATGACTTAGAAGAAAATTTAACTAACTCTTGAACTATTAATAACAGTGATTCTAAAACAACTGAATCAAATAAAAAAGAACCTAAACCAACTATTGTAAAAGATTGAGAATATACAAAAATAACAGATCACTCTATGTTTCCATGTAATAGTTTTTTCTGTATTACTATAGAGTTTGTAATGTATAACCACTCTCTATTTGGTTGATGAGAAGATGTTTCTATAGAATATCTATTAAATAGATCAAATAAACACCTTAGAAAGTTTGCATCAACATCACTAGTTCCTGCAAAAATGACAATTTGAAATTTTGAACTAGGTTTAGATCAATTAAACCTACCAGAAATATTTCACCTAGGTTTTCAAGTATCAAAAAAACCAATTCCAATATTAAACCTAGATAAAAAAGAAAAAAAAGATGAGACAGAGTTAGCTGCAAAAAGTATGTTAAAAAGATATTATGAAGCAAATTGACTTGATTATACAAGAAGAAATGATTTAGTTTTATTAGCTAAACTTGAACAAGAAAAACAATCAGTACAAAATTCTGCTGAACTTACTCCAAAAACTGCTTTACAAAAACAACAAGAATATGAAGATTATCTTAAAAATAAACAAGAAAGTTCTGAGTATATAACTAAAGCTATTCAAAAAAAGGCATCTTACTGATCTTTACAACAATTTGAAGAACAATTTATTGAACTAGAGAGATTTACTCTGGGATTAACTGATTATACATGAAATCTCAAATCAATTATTAAAAAAATGAATGAGGAAATACCTACCTATTAATTAAAAGTATGAAAAAATATATTCTTTTTATTACATTATTCTGACTTTTAAGTATATTTAATACTAGTAATGCATCTTGAGCTTGTCCTATAAAGGATAACACAGCTCAGGCTTTATTAGATTATATAAAAAATAACAATACTGTTATAAAAAATGTAACTGATTCTATTGTTTCAGATAAATGATACAGAGAAGAACAAAAACAAGACTTAGCTATATTAGAACAAATAGAAAAAGATTTTAAAAAAGCAAAAAGAGAAACAGAATCAATATTTAACCAAATGTTTAATTTTTCATGATATTACTCATATTTTAACTATTTTGCAGTATTCCCTATATCAACAGATGTACCTTTTGAAGTTAAAAGAGATTATAGATTACTTGACAGTGAAGCAAAATCTTTAATAAAATACTTAAATAAAATTGAAAAAAAAGAATTTTTCAATATAATTGTAACCGATCCATGTAAATGAGTATCAGCTGACTATTGTACTTTTGATGATAATAGAGCAAAATCTATTATTGGAAAACTTATAGAAAACAATGATAGAGTACTTGATTTATATAGACTTACAGTTATGTGAGAAGCTCATAGTTTTGACTTAGATACTGAGTTAAATCTAACTGATGAAAACTTTTTTGAAGAGCTTCAAGCTAATTATAAAACAGAAATAATGAGTGCATGTAATAGTGAAAAATGAGGTTTTATGGATCAAATATCAAAAGCTATTGATAATATAAAATCTCTTCAAGAACAAGCTGAAGGATGAATTGAAAAATGGCAAGATGCAATAGCTTTACTTTTATGAGAAAGACCTGATGAGGAAAGAAAACTAGAAAGAGAATTATTATTACAATACTTAAAAGAAAGTTGAGTTTCAGCTGAAAACCAAGAAATAATGCTTCAAAATCTAGAAAAATACAATGCTTGAGAGGTAGATGAAAATAATAGATTTGTATCTAATAGTATTAAGTCTATATGAGACAAACTTGAAAAAGTTGTTCAGAAATGGAAAAAAGAATTATTTTGAGATTATGCTAGAAAAAAAGGTTGAATTAATCTAAATGAAAAAAGAGTTGTTATAAGTAACTCTGAAAAATCAAAGGAAATACAAGAAAGAATAGCAAAGCTTTATGAGTCTGAAATACCAGCTGCCAGTATAGAAGATCAAACTACAGCTAAACTTAGAGCAAGGATAATAAAAACTCATCTAAATATCAATAGTTGAATAAAAACTCTAGAAGAAACTATAAATATTGCTGAAAGAGTTTGTGATAAACCTGATGCTTGAAAATGAAAGTGTAGGAATTAATTAACTCCCCTAAGTATCTTAATAGAGATACTTGAAGAATAATAATTATATAAATATGTTAACAAAACAAGAACTAGAAATAATGAGAAAAAATGCAAAAGTTCATAAAAAAATTTTTGCTGAAATAAAAAAAGTATTAAAAGCTTGAACCAAAGCTAGTGATATAGATAAGATTTGTGGTGATATTGCTAAAAAATCAAATGTATTATGTGGTTTTAAGTGAGTATACTGATTCCCTGCCAATATTTGTGTTAGTGTGAATGATGTTGTTGTTCACTGATTACCTAGAGAAGAAATCATATTCCAAAATGGAGATTTAGTTACTTTTGATTTTTGAATCAAAGATAAAAATAAAGGTATCAATACTGATGCTGCTTTTTCTGTAATTATCTGATGAGATGAGTACAATCCAATTTGAGCAAAACTAATTAAAGCTAATAAAAATGCTTTATATGCCTGAATAAAAAAATGTATAGCCTGAAATACTATTTGAGATATTTCTGCTGCTATCCAAGCTGAAATAGAGTGAGCTTGATTCAAAGTAGTAAAAGACTTAACTGGTCATGCTATATGAAAAAAACTTCATGAAAAACCATACATCCCAAACTTCTGAAAAGCTTGAACTTGAGCTAAACTAAAAAAATGAATGACTCTAGCTATAGAACCAATTGTTGGTCAAACTAGCTGACAAATAGTTGACGAATGAGACTGGGAAATATACATCAAAGACTGAAGCTTATGAAGCCAGTATGAACATACTATTTTAATAACAGATTGAGAACCTGAAATTATTGTATAAAAAAACTGAGAAATAATTAATTATTTCTCAGTTTTTTATACCTAATGCCTAACTATAACGAAGTCTTTCAAGTACACTTATTTTATTATTATAGCTTTGAACAAGTAGATTATGTGTTATTATTATTTTATCTAATAAATCTACAACCTCTTTTACCTTATTAACAATGTCATCATTTAATAATATTGATCTATCACTGTTATAATAATCTTTATGTTCCTTAAATTCATTCAAAGCTCAGCTTGTAGAATTTAACTTTGTTTTATAAATATTAATAACTCTTTCTTCCAAATCACCTACAAAAGGACTTTCCCCTTTTAATAACAATTGGACTGAAAATGAAAAACGCCCCAGAGCTTTCGCTATAGTTACTGCGACACTTCATAATTCATTAGAGTATGATTTTCTATCTATCTCATCTCTTACATCTCTAGCTATATCTTTTTGCAAATCAAAAAGCTCTTTATCTATATCTGATAAATGAGATTCTAAAGTTGATATTTGCACTTCCAAATTTTGATTAATTAAATACTCTGGAGAATTCGATTCTTCTACTACAGGTAAACTATTCATATTTTTTAATTTTATATATTTTAATAAATATAAGTATTTATTAAAATAAGTCAACAATAGTTTTCTAATTATTATTTCTTTAATCTAAGTATACTGAAAATAAAAACTCAAATTATCAACATCAAAACTCAAAAATATAGTTTTTCAAATCAAGTATAAGTAAGAATATATCATGCTATTATTGAAAAACTCACATATCAAATTGTTATAAATAATGAAAAGATTGATAATATAGTCGACTTATAAGTTTTTGGCGATTTTTTAATAAGTACATTATTTCAAAAACTCATTATAAAACCAGCCAAAATTGAATTAATTATAATTCAAAATAATGCTCAATAAATATTAAAAAATTGCATTCAAACTGCAGCTAGTATAGCTAGAAATAAACTTATATTTACTATTTCTACTTCATCAAAATTATCTTGTAATTTTTTTATTATATAAGCTCACAAAGCTGAGAATATTCAAGTTAGTGCAAATAAAATTCAGATATGTTCTATACTAATTCATATATATTTTAAGTAAGGTTGGTATGTAAACCAATAAATATTTCAAGTAGCAGAAATTAAAGCTACTATAGTAACAAAATAAAATAAAAAATTATTTTTAAAAATAAACTTAATTCAAGTAAAAATATGAGTCTTTGTACTATGATTATTTTCTAATTTTTGTCATTTATCTACAATAAAAAATAGAAGAAAAAATATAATAGAATAAGCAACTATTGTTCCATAAACTGGGAATAAAGGATTTATAATAAATAAATATCAAGCTACTAAAGAAGATAAAGCTCTTCAAATAAAAATATAAATAAAAGCGTTTGCTTGAATATCTTTATAATTGCTTTCTTTTCATTGTAACTCCAAATAGTCATGAATTAAAGCCTCTAAGTTTCATGAAGTAATGGCAAATCATATTCACTGAAAAATGGCTGATATAACAAACAAGTAAATACTTTCTGCAAAAATCCAAATACTAAATCAACTAATAATAAATATAAGTCATAAAAAATATATTTTTTTCCTTCAAAACTTATCTGCCCAAGCTCATGATGGTACTTCAAAAAGAAAACTTATAAATCCAGATAATACGGTTAAAACTAATGCTGTACTAAATGAAAAAGCTAAATAACTAGTAAAAAAGAATGCCCAAATAGCAGTTGTAAATATACAAGCTGATAAAAACTCTATTGCATAAAATAAATATGTATTTCTTTTTAATGTTTTCATAATTTTATTTTATTATTATAACTTTTTCAATACTTAATTTAGTATTTAATTTAATTTGTTCTACTTCATTAATAAAATTTAAAATAAATTCTATTATTTCTTGATTAGGTATTAATGATATAGATAATATATTATACTCTTTATTTCTATTTTTAATCAAAAAATCTCATAATAATTTGAATAATAGCTTAAATTCTATTATTTTTTCAGAAAAATTATTTGAAATAATTATAGCTGAAGTATCTAGATTATTAGATCAACAAAATTTCCTTAAATCTGAGTTTACTTTAGTTATCACTCAATTAAGTATAGTAAAATTACTTAAAGTGATTTTAGCTCACTTTTGAATATATTCAACACTATCAACAAAATCAACTCAAAAATCTGATTCTAAAATTGTTAAATATTGTTTTGTTTTAATAAACTCATTAAACCAATCAAAATTTGACCTAACTACAGAAAAATGTATATCATTAATAATATTAACCATGATTATTAATTGTTTTTTATATAACGTTTCACGATATGTGAAGTCCCGAAAAGAGGGATTGGGGTGAATGAAGTGCAACAAGTGAACCATTAAAATATTGTTAGACATTCCTAAGTGAAGCAGGAAGTTCAATGAGGTCGGAATGTAGTGGAGAAATCTTGAAATTTACAAGCCAAAGGTAAGACTATCTTTAAAGGGACACCTGAGACTATCTTAAAAATTTAATTTTATCCTTTGGAATCATTAATTCAATTTCCTTACCATATTCAATTCCAGCAATATATTTAGATAAAATTTCCATCATTGTTTTAGGATTTTTTGTTCTTTTTGGATTATATAAAAACCCAGAATAAATTTTATTTTCAAATCTAATTTCTAATTTAATAAAATTAAAATCTTCTGGAAATTTTGGACACCAGATAATATCTTTAAACTCAAAATCTGGATTCACAATTTCCCATTCTTTTGGAGAAATATCTACATTAATTGAACCATTTACCAAAAAATCATGTTCAATCCCTTTTTCTTCAAAGTAAGAAGATTGTTGTTTTACAGTTTGAGTTGCAATACCACAACCATGAACAATTTTCCCTTTTAATTTTATCATAATTTAATTGAATTAATAATGTTAGAACAAAGTGCAACAAAGTAATTTTTGAAAGAGAGTTTGACGATAGGCCAAAAAAGGTTCCACAGGCTTAATTATCATTAGATGTATTTATTATTCTTCATTTCTTAATAAAAGTGTATCAAATATTTATCACAACATAAGTAAATATAATTATACTTATTATATATAAATAAGGAATTGAACCTGAAATTATACTTTTTTCTCATATAGTAAAAATACTTAATTCATCTCAAATATTTTTACCATTATATACTTTGTAACTAACTAATTCTTTTTTCTTAATATAATCTGTATTAAATTTATATTTATAAGTTATATAATATAAATTAGTTTTATCTCAACTAACATCCTTACTAATAACTTTTACTATTTTTTTGTCTCATAAGGTACTTATTTTAACCCTATCATATATATCTACAAAAAAAATACTTACAATTGTATATATAAGAAAAATAAAATATAAATAAAATGAATATTTTGAAAAAGTTAATACTAATAATAACAATAAAGAAGCTCATAAAAAAATAGACAATGATCTTAATAATGTAATTTGATCCTCATCATATACAATAGAATTATACCAAAAATAGTTTGCAAATCATAATAATAATCAACTAATAAATATTATTTTTCAATATTTCTTTATTATATTTTTATTCATATCTAAATTAAGCATTTATTTATATTAAGTTACAAAATTAATTATTATTACCATACTCAAATTTCATATTTATTATCATATATTCAATTATCATTTTTTAATAATTCTTGTTTAATATCACTTTCTAAACAAGTTGAAAGTCTATATCAATTATTTGGTAATCAATCTTTTTCAAATGATTCATAATTATATCAAAAAGTACATCCATTAATAGTTTGCCCTTGATTTTTATCTACAGGAATACCATCAATCAAATAAATAGTAATACTATCTAGTGATTTTGGATACTCCATAGTATCTTGATAAACTTGTTCTAGAGATGATTGAATTAATTTCAAATCTAATATTCTAGCATCATCCCTAACTTCTTTTATATCTGTTTTTAGTTCCTTTTCTGATAAAGAACACGATGATACAAGTATAAGTGATAATAATATTAATAATACTTTTTTCATAATTAAAGATGATAAGTAATAAAATAACAAGAGTTTTTAAGACTTTTCTTTGTCTATTATTTTTATTTCTTTTTAAAAAGAAAGATAAAATATAAAATTCCTTATCCATCTCTCTCAAAAATTACGAGTGAAATAAGTAAAAAATA
>CAYFPB010000005.1:0-33935 GCA_964344895.1 uncultured Candidatus Peribacteria bacterium
AAAACTAAATATTATTTTTTGTTAATTTTTCACGCTGGAAAGAAAATGACCTATTTTAATGACCTATTTTTAATTGTATTTCATAAAAAAATAGTTATTATTACAATAATTTTAATTTTGTAAATTTTATAAATATGGATGTAAATATAGTATATCAATTATTATTAGCCTTGTGACTAGGTGCTCTTATTTGAGTAGAAAGATGAGTAATGGCAAAAAATGAGACAAAAACTAAGAGTATAGTATCTTTCTGAGAGATAAGAACATTTTCTCTAATAGCTGCACTATGAGCATTAACAGCTTGGATGTCTACAGTGTTTTCTAGTCCATTATTTATTGTATTTGGTTTACTAGTAGTGACAATACTTATAACAGTATATTATGTTTATGCTACATTTAAATCAAAACAATATGGATTAACAACAGAAATAGCAGCAATTATTACTTTTTTGTTATGAGTACTAGTTATGGTTTGACATGGTAAGGAGGCAATAGTTTTTTCTATATTGCTAACCTTTGTTTTGTCTTCAAAATCATATATAGAAAATATATTACAAAAAGTAAGTAGCGAGTGATTAAATAATACAATTAAGTTTGCAATAATATCAATTGTAGTATTACCATTATTACCTGATCAAAAATACTCTATTACTGAGTTATTACAGTATTTATGATTTACAGGAGAAATCAATAATGCAGTTATGAATTTAGCATTTTTTAATCCTTACTGATTATGGTTGTTTGTTGTTTTAATGTCAGGTATATCATATGCATGATACATTATGTCAAAAGTAATATGAGAAAAAGGAAGTATAGTTGCTTCATGAGCTATATGAGGTCTTATCTCATCAACAGCAGTGACTGCATCAATGACTCAAGCAAGTAAAACAAATACTAGAAATACAGACTTGTATGTAGTATCAACACTACTAGCATCAACTATTATGTTTATAAGAGTAATTATTATAGTATTATTCTTTAATATAAATATGATTTCATCAATTATTTATCCAAGTATGTTTATGCTTATATGAATGGTTGCATACATTATTTATTTTTATCTAAAATCTAAAAAGAAAACAGTAGTTGCTAAAAACTTAGATTTTGAAGAGAAAAAATATTCTTCTCCTTTTAGTATATGACCAGCACTAAAGTTTGCTTGATTTGTTTTGATCATAAAATTTATAGCTTGATTATGAGCATTATATCAAGATATTTGGTGAGACTATTTTTTCTATGCACTATGATTAATTTCATGACTTGCAGATGTAGATGCAGTATCCCAAACTATGGCTGTAGATTCAATAGATTGAAAGGTGGCAATAGAGCTAGCAGCTATGACAATTATTATTGCAGTTATATCAAACAACTTTGTAAAATGATGAATAGCATACAACCTGTGAAATAAGCAATTCTGAAGATATGTTATGTTTTGATTCATTATTTCAATGATAATGTGAGTAGTTGGAATGTTTTTCATGTAATTTTCCCTTGACTAACAGAAATAAAGAGATAAAATCCATAAACGATTTTATCTTTTTATTATTTTTTTATGGAAATATCACCATTTTTATGAACTCTACTTTGAAATATAGTAGTGGCTGTTTGAATAATTTTAGTAGTATCTGTTGTTAAATTGATCAAAGATAAGTTAAATACTTATTTGGAATATATTACAGCAACAACTGTATGATTACTATTATGAATTATATTTTTAGGTTTCCTACCTGAATTAACTCATGGGAATTTAGTATGATTAGACTTAGGAATATTTATATTACTTTGAGTATTTTTATTTTATCTACTTGAGTTGTTTTTACATTGGCATCATTGTAAAGATTTAGGTCATAAAAGTTCTTGTAGTTCTCACCATAATCATGAACATAAAAATGGTATTATGATGTTTTGAGGAACACTACTTCACAATATGTTTCATTGAATTGTTCTTTTTTGAGCATTTGCAGTAGATACAAGTTTTTGAATTGCTACAACTATAGCTATTTTACTTCACTCTATACCTCAAAATATAGTTAATTATATAATGAATCATAATAATATAAAATATGCTTACTTTGCAGCTTTTTGATGAATATTATGAGCCTTATTAACATTTCCATTTGCTGATTTCTTATTGGATCATAAATATTATATATTAGCTATTATAACTGGATGATTATTGTATACAGCACTTGCTGATATATTTCCTGAATTTAATGAAAAAGCAACTACAGAAAAAAAGCTTGCTTATTTAGTGTTTATTATTTTATGAATAGTTTCTTTTTTATTATTTGAAGGAGCTACTCATAAAGGACATGATCATTGACATTCTCATAATGAAGAAATACATAAACATTATGATCACGAAGAAGAACATCACGAAGAAGAACATCACGAAGAAGAACATCACGAAGAAGAACACCATGAAGAAGAAACTAACAATCTTATAAAACAAGAAAAAGTTTGTATAGAAAATAATTGAAAATGGTTAACATGACCTAGTGAATGTGAATGAGTTTCTGAAAATGTTTGTTTGAAATTAGGAGGAGAATTTAATCCTTGTGCTTCAGCTTGTAGAAATAATCCTGAAGCTCAGATGTGTACTATGCAATGTGTGCAAGTTTGTAAATTTAAGAAATAATAATGAAAACATATAACAAATTTTTAGATTACTATGACAAGATAGTTAGGTCAGTAAATAACCCTATAGAAGATGAAGTAGAGTTTTTGGTTGAAGATTGTATAAAAGAGTATAACCCAGAGTCAAAATCTATTTTGGAAACAGCCTGTGGTACATGATTGGTAGCAAAGCAGCTTCAAGATAATTGATATAAAGTAACAGGACTTGATATAAGTGAAGAAATGCTTGAAAGAGCAAAGGTAAATTTTTGCCCCCCCTCTAACTCCCCCCTAGCAGGGGGAGAACATATTCAGTTAATATTAGCTGATATGACAGACTTTGACTTAGCTAAACAGTTTGATGTAGTATTATGTAATTACAATTCTATATGTCATTTACTTAAATGGGAACAGTGGCAAAGCTTTTTTGAAATGGCAAATAAGCATTTAGAAAAAGATGGATTGCTAGTTTTTGATATAAATACTGTTTATGAGTTTGAAAATATAACAAAAGAATTTGCTCAATTTTATAGCTTTGGAGATGATACAGTTTGTTTAGAAATGTATAAAAATGCTGGAATCTTTGAATGGCTTGTAAAGATGTTTATTAAAAGAGAAGATGGGAAGTATGATTTAGTAGAGGAAGTTGTTAGAGAGAATAGTTTTGCGATTAGTAAAATAGAAAAAGAACTAGTTGAAAAGTGATTTAAGGTTTTAGAAAAAATAGATTATCATTATTGAGAGGTGACAGCTAGAAGTGAGAGAGTTTATTTTATATGTAAAAAAATATAATTTTATGGAAAAGTTTTCAAGACTAATGCCAAATGATTTTGCATCAAAAATTTGAGAAAAAGGTGTTTTTTTAATAGATCTAAGAACTCCTCAGGAAAAGTCTATGTTTTGATACATAGATAATACTGATTATTTTTATAATATCTATGATAATGATATACAAGAAAAACTAGATGCTTTAGATAAGGCAAAAACATATTTACTATACTGTTATCACTGAACCAGATCAGGAAGTGCTCTTGTTTATATGAGAGAAAATGGTTTTGAAAATGCTCATGATCTAATCTGATGAACAGAGTATTGGAAAAATTATTGATTTGAATTAGTAAACTAAAACCCCTCCCAACATCCCCTTGTCAAGGGAGGAGTAAAATATTTCTCCCCTGACAAGGGGAGATGTCTGAAAGACAGAGGGGTTTTAAATAATTATTAAAAAATATGAAACAAAAAATATTTATAATATGAGCAAGTTGAAATGTGGGTAGAGAGCTTGTGAGACAAATACTTGATTGTGATTATGAGAATACACAAATAATATGAGTAGCAAATAGTAGCTTGTATATTTTTGATGAGAATTGAATTAAAAAGCAAGTATTAGAAAATATAGCTGAGTCAAGAGAATTGGCTATAGAGAGTTTTCAAAAAAAATCAGAAAAAATAGAAAAACTGACAAATCTAGTTGATTTAATAAAGGATAAATGACTTGATTGAGAAGTTACTTTTGTGGATGTAACAGCATGAAAAAAAGAGTTATTAGAAATGCATAAATATATATTAAATAACTCAAAAAATTATCTAGTAACAGCTAATAAGAATCCAATATCTCTTTATAGTATGGAAGAGTTTGATAGTCTAATATCTGATAGATATGACACAAATACAACAGTAATGTGATGATGATGAGTAGTTGATTTTGTAAAAGCAAGAGTAGATATAAGTGATGAAATAAAAAATATAGAATGAGTATTTTCTTGAACACTATGATATATAGCTTCAGAGCTAGAAAAAAATAAATTAAGCTTTTCTGAAATAGTAAGACAAGCAAAACAAAATGGATATACAGAACCAAATCCATGGGATGATTTGAACTGACTTGATGTAGCTAGAAAAGTAATTATTTTAGCTAGATATACTGGAATAAAAGTAGATATAAAAGATGTAGAAGTAGAACCATTAATAGATGAAAAATATTCTAGTTTTGAATGAGAAGAATTTTTAGAGGCAATAAAATCAGAAGATGACAGATTTAAAAATACATTACAAGAAATACAAAAAGAAAACAAAGTAGCAAGATACATATGAGAGATAAAAAATGGGAAAATAAAAGTATGATTAAAATATGTTTCCAAAGATACAGACTTAGGTTCTTTATCATGATCAGCTAATCTAGCACTTGTTCAAACAGGTATTTTAGAAGAACCAATACCACATATAATCAAATCAAGATGAGCATGATTTGCAGTAACTGCCTGAAGTGTCAGAGTATGAATCAAAAAATTTAAATAAATAAAGAAAACAAATGAAATATGTATTATCAACTATAGCATGAGTAGAGTCTATAGCAAAAAAAGAAATAGAAAGACAATGAGGGAAGATAGAAGAAGTTACAGATAGACTTGTGACTTTTTCAGGATGAGTAGAATTAATTCCTAGAGTCAACTTATGGTCAAGAGTTGGTAATAAACTATATTTATTATTAGCAGAACAAGACAATGTTACAGACTTTGATAATATGTTTGATATAATAAATAGTATATCTTGGAAAAAATATTTGAAAAAAGATTATAGAGTAGTGGTAAAATCAAGCTCTACCAGAAGTGAATTGTTTTCAGCTAGAACTATTCAAGGTCTGTGAAAAAAAGCTATTGTTAAAAGTATGGTTTGAGAACATTGAGTATTAAATGAAGATGAAAACTTACCAAAATTAGAAATACTTTTACTAATAATAGATAATAAACTAAGAGTATTATTAGATACATCTTGAAATGCTCTACATATGAGAGGCTATAGAACTACAGCTTGAGAAGCACCAATAAAAGAATCACTGGCTGCTGCTTTAGTATTATTATCAAACTGGAGATTTAAAGAAACATTTTATGATCCATTTTGTGGTAGTTGAACTATAGCAATTGAAGCTCTTATGATAGCAAAAAATATAGCACCATGAATTAATAGAAAGTTTGCCTTTGAAGAAATATCTCTAGTTGATTCAGAAGTAACAAAAAATGAGAGAATGGCAGCAAGAAAAAGACAATTTGAATGAGAGTATAGGATAAGAGCAAGTGATATAAGTGAGGAAATGATAGAAATAGCTCAGGAAAATGCTGCTAGAGTATGACTTGCCTGAGAAATAAATTTTGAACAAAAAGATTTTAGAGATTTAACAGAGCAAGAGTTATCATGAACCTTAGTTTCTAATCCACCATACTGAGATAGACTTGAAGATGAAAACTTGAGAAGTATATACAATAATATAGATAAAATTTTCAGAAAAAATAAAAATCTATGAGGATGAATTATTTCTAGCTATATGGAATTTGATGATTTAGTTAGAAAAGACACATACAAAAAAAGAAAACTATACAATTGATCTATTAAGTGTTATTTTTGGAGGAAAAAATAGTATAAAGTTTATTACAAAAAGTCAAAAATGGTAAATTTTTTTAACATTTCATTTCACAAATAAAATCTAAAAATTATTAAAAACTCACTTGGTTCAAACAGTTTAATAATTTTTGATTTTAAATTGCTTATTACATTAAAAATTAAACATTTTTTCCTATTTTTGTAATAAACTTTATAAAAATATATTTTGAAATTATAATAATTTAATAATATAATAATAATGAAAATATTAGCATTTGAGACAAGTTGTGATGATACATCTGTAGCAATATTTGAAGATGATAAATTGCTTGCTATGGATACTCATAGTCAGATATCTATTCATAATCAAACATGATGAGTAGTACCAGAAGTTGCAGCAAGGGAACATGCTAACAATATTTTTGTTGTGCTTACAAACGTATTAGAAAAAGCAAATTTGAGTCTAGAAGATATAGATTATATCTGAGTTACAACCAATCCATGATTATTACCATCACTTTTAACTGGTACAACTGTAGCAGGAACAATCTCAATAGTATTACAGAAAAAAATAATAGCTATAAATCATATAGAAGCTCATATTTTCTCAAACTTTTTAGAAAGAAAAGAATCTGATATAGAGTTTCCACTTGTTTGTCTGACAGTATCATGAGGACATAATGATATATATTATATGAAATCCATGTGGGAAATAGAAAAACTATGAAGCTCTTGAGATGATGCTTGATGAGAAGCTTTTGATAAAGCTGCAAAAATGATGTGACTAGAATATCCGGGATGACCCATTATAAGTAAACTATCAGCTCAGTATGAAGTAGAAAACCGTAAGGGTGAACCTTGTGTTCACCCAGAAAAAATAGAAAAATGACTATTCCCAAGAGTATGGCTAGTAAAAAGAGAGTTTAATTTTAGCTTTTCAGGACTTAAAAGTGCTGTAAAAAGGGAAGTAGACAATAGAATAGAAAAACAAGGAAAACTAACACTAGAAGACAAAAAAGAACTATCATTTGAATTTGAAAATGCAGTAACAGAAGTACTTGCTTGGAAACTAGTATATGCAGCAGAAGCAAAATGAGTAAAAACCGTAATGTTAGCATGAGGAGTAAGTGCTAATACAAAACTAAGGAAAGAAATAGAAAAACAAGCAAAAAAGAAATGATTAAATTTTATCTATCCAACAAAAAACCTATACTGCATGGACAATGCTGCAATGGTTTGAATTAATACTTATTATAGAATAAAATATGGTCAGTTTGAGGAGAAGGTTGGGGTGGTTAAGATGTAGAAAAAAACTGAAAAATAATTTTCAGTTTTTTTCTTTCAAAGGGCTAAAGCCCTCTGTTAACAGATCAATATTAATTTATAGTTGTCAACAATGTGGCTTTAGCCCATTGTTCATTTAAGCTCACAGTTTTTCTTTTATTTTTAGATTGTCTTTTAGATATATATTTCAGTGTTCAGTTAATATATTTTTTATAAGTTTATCTCAGAACTCTATTCTTTTGTAGAAGTCTTCAGTTGAGATAATAGCATATTTTATCTTTCTTCAGAAAAAAGTTTCAGTTAAGAAATCTCAGAACTCTTCTTTGTCTATATCTCAAATCAGGAATATATCAAGTAGGTTTTTTGTATTTTCAGTAAGTTTTTTCTTTAATGATTCATTTATTATAACAAGCTCTAAATCAACTAAAGGCTTAAAAAATACTTTAACCTTATCCATAGGGTTGTATGATTTCAAAAAAATATTTACAAACTCATCAACTAAATTGAACTGAGGATTTACAAAAAATATCTTTTTTCTTAACTCTGTTTTATGTTTTAATACTCACATATCAGAAAGATTATCAAGCTCTCTTTTTATAGAGTTGATTTGTTCATCCAAGTCTCTAGAAAGCTGCCTCATATGAAATCATTTATTATTCCCAGATTCATACTCTAGGAAAAACTTCTCAAGTAATTTAGCTCTACACTTAGATCAAAAAATTTTAGATATATCCAGTTCCTTCATTAATTAAATTTTGTATAAATTATTTAAACATAAGCTTAATTTACTTAATACAGAAAAAAAATCAAATAATTTTAATATTTTCTTTTTTAAAAAGTGATATATTAACATATTATAATATGTTAATATATTGTTTTTCTGATATTTTTTAGGTGTAAATAGGGAATAATAATATTAAAAAAAGCTTAAAATATTTGATTTATTTTTAAAAGTATGATGTAATATATATGTATTTTAATATTAACAACTTTTTATACTATGAAAGCAGCAGTAAAAAAACATATTAGAACTGGTTCTAGATATGCTATATTTGTTATGTCAGTATTAGCACTTGGGTTACAATTTACTCAAGCATCTGCAAACAAATCATTTGAATGTTTTATGAAAACACCAGGTGCAGCAGTATATTCTACAATTGCTAAATAATAATAAAAAATAAAACTCCCTAATTAGGGAGTTTTATTTTTTTGTATAAATTTTTTATTGATTTTACAAAATAAATAAATATATTCTAAATAATAAGTTTATAATATTATAATATAGAATATGAAAAATATAAAACAAGAGTTAGAGGATAGAGGATTACTATACCAATGTTCAAATGAATCTATGTGGGAAAAATATGATAAATGAGGAGAAATGTTTTATTGTGGTTTTGATCCTACAGCTGATTCTTTGCACTTATGAAACTTTATAGGTTTTATGGTATGAGTACATTTGATGAGAAGAGGGAATAAATATATAGCTTTGACATGAGGAGCAACTGGTATGATATGAGATCCAGGATGAAAAGATGCAGAAAGATCATTTTTATCAGAAGAAGACTTAGATAATAATCAAAATGCAATAAGTGATCAAATAACAGGAATACTTAACAACCTAAAAGAGTTTACAGGTGATGACTTTTATTATGACTTTGTAAATAATAAGGATTTTTATAAAGATATGTGATATCTAGATTTTTTAAGAGAAGTATGAAAATATATTACAGTAAATGTAATGATGTCAAAAGATACAGTTAAAAAGAGAATAGAAGATCCAAGTCAATCAATATCATACACTGAGTTTTCATATATGCTATTACAATGATATGATTTTTCAAAACTTTATAAAGATAAGTGATTAAAACTTCAAATAGGATGACAAGACCAATGGGGTAACCTAGTAACTTGAACAGAAATAATAAGAAAAAAATATGATGCTGAAACTTATGCTTTAACTTGGCCTTTGATAACAGATTCTACAGGTAAAAAATTTGGTAAATCAGAATGAAATGCAATATGGCTTGATAAAAGAAAAACAAGTCCTTATGAAATATATCAATATTTTATGAATACTGCTGATAATGATTTGGAGAAGTATTTAAAAATGCTTACATTAATTGAAACAGAGCAAATAGAGGATTTAGTAAAAAAACATATGATGATGCCAGAATCAAGAGAATGACAAAAGACTTTAGCTTATAGTGTTGTAGAAATAATTCATGGTACAAAAGAAGCTGAACTTGCTTTAAAAATATCTGATTTCATGTTTTGAGGTGAAGATAGACTAGAGATACTTAAATGATTAGATAATGATGAAATAGATACTTTTAAACTTGCTATGTGAGGTTTTGACTATGATTGAGAAAACTTGTTTGAAACTATAGTTAAATCATGACTAGAAAAATCAAACTCAAATGCAAGAAATGCAGTTAAGTCATGAGCTATATTTATAAATGAACAAAAAATAGAAGATTTTAATCTTGATGTAAGTAATGAGTTTATAAATGATAAAATATTTTTAATAAGAAAAGGGAAGAAAAATTTTAGAATAATTACAAAATAAAAAAACAACCTGGGGAACCAGGTTGTTTTTTGTTGTCAGAAAAATATATCATTAAATTCGGTTAAGCTCATATGAGCTGAGCCCCCACAATTATAGAAAATACCTACAGTTTGATTAAGAATATTAATTGAAAAATACCTTACATACACTCTATCAATATCTCTAGTTTCTACCAAATTATTTACTATTTTTGAGACAAGCTTTGGATCAGGTAATGAAAAATTTTTTTGATCTTTCATTATATCTCTCCATGCTTTATCTTTTACAGATTTTTTTGTAAAACTAGATTGTTCTATGAATTTGTGTACTTTCTTTAGACCTTTTTCCTTTTTTTTGTAAGATATTTTAGGATATTGTCTGCGAAGATACTTTTTATTAAGCATATCTCTTGCAAGATGTACTTCTGGTCTTCCTAATGCAAAAAAAGACTCACTCTCAAAAAGAGAATTATCATAGTGTATGTGAATTTCAAAAACTCCAGTCTTTAATAGTAGATGACAAATATTTTTTGCCAATGTTTTATTATGATCATCATAAACACTGTTATGTTTAGGTCTTTTATCTATAGTCCTTTTCATTTCAGGATCTCCTTTTAAGGAAACTACTCCTTGGGAGCCCAAAACATTAATAACTCCTTGTTTTAGTAATTCTTGTTTTCTTTTTGACAACGTTATACCTCCTTTTTATTATTTTTTAAAAATAAAAAAATCCCCCTAAATCTCTTTAGAGGGAAGCATTATATTTATTTTTTAAATTAGTCAAATTTTATTGCATATCTAGGTTTTGTTCTATTCTGCTTATAATCATTTTATTAATTCTATTTTCATCATTATTAATCATTTCAACTAAATCATCTAAAGTTAAAACAATTACTTCTAAATCTGTAATTGCAGTAATCGTTGCATTTCTTTTTTCATCACTTAATAAAGCAATTTCTCAAAAAATATCTCATTGAGATAAGTTAACAATTCTATTTCAATTAACAGAAACAGCAACTTCTCAATTTTTGATAATATATCATTCTCAATTTGAAGCATCTCATTCCATTAAAATAATTTCTTCATTATGAAATTCTTTAGTTTTACAACCATCTACAATATGACTAACTATTTCTTTTTGGATACCATCAAAAATTTTTAAATTATATATACTTTCAGGCATATTTTATGTGTTAAGTTTTAAATATAATTAAATTTTAACACAATTTTTCAAATATTACAAATATTTTACATACTATATCAGTCTTTTTCATATTTTTCTCTGAAATCTTTTATAAGTGACCAAAAAATATTTTCAGTATATTTAGGAAGTATTTTTTCATTAGGCCATACTATTTCTTTTTTTATTCTGTTTCTCATTGTATTTTCTCATACAGGACAAGAGCAAGGAGAGTAAGGTATTTCTTTGTTTTCTACCATTCTTAAAATATCTTTTTCTCTCAGGTAAGCAAGAGGTCTAATAAAGCTAACATCTCATTTACTCATTTTGTTTATTGGTGGCATTATTTTAAGACTTCTTCATTCTATCATATTCATAAGAGTAGTTACAACTATATCATCCATATGATGTCAAAGACAGATTTTTGTAGCTCACCGTTTTTTACATAATTTCATTAATGCTATTCTTCTAGCATAAGCACACCACTGGCATGATTGTCATACACCATCATTTAGTTTTGATTCTTCAGGAAGTTTTATATTTACTTTTTCTAAGGGAATACCTAATTCCTCTTCAAAGTATTTTCTTTTTTCTTCAAACTTAATATCACAATCAATTAAAAATTCTTTGAATATATATACAGCTTTGATTTCAAATTTTTCTTTGATTTGTTTTCTTAATTCACTCATCATGTATCATAAAAGCATAGAGTCTTTTCATCAAGATACTCATAAAATAATAGTTTCTCATGGTTTAATCATTCAAAAATCATATATTGCATTTTTGATTTTTTTTAGCATTTTTTTCTCAGAAGCTGACACTTTTTTATTAGTTATAGTATAAAATATGAGCTAGTCTATATATTTTTTTACAAATTACAATAAAAAAGTTTAAAAAATAGAGTTTTTTTGTTTGCTATTTTTAAAAAAATATTTATAGTAAATAAGTAAAAATAAATTTTTATTTAATAATTACCAAAGTATATGAATATAAGAAGAAGATGAGGTTCTTTTTGAAAGGGGATAAAGGATTATATTGTACCTATTATAGGAGCTGTTATTATTATTGCTGTATTATTTAGTATTTTTTCATGAGATAGTACTCCAGAAGTTCAAGAGCAAGTAAAAATAGAAAACAAAATATGACTTGAAATGACACTTGATAGTGATAAAACATCATGAGTTATTATTTATCCATGAGATTACAAAAAAACAATTGAATGAGATACTTCTATATATAAATGAGAAAAAGTTATATTAAAACAATGAACAGCTAGTCTAAATCTACCTATATTATGAGATATAAGATTAAATAAACTTTGAGAGTTAAAATATTTAGAGAGTGGATGATTAGAGCTTAAATCTTCTGATATGTGGCTAAACTCTTCATGAAAAGTAGATGTTTCTATGAGATTTGCAAAGATTAAGGTTTGAAAAAATACAAATATTTCATTCAATCAAAATGAGATGGGAAGTACAGTATATTTACTTAATGGTTTTGCAGAAGTATCAAACCTAGTAGGTCAATCAACTGTTCTTGATTCTGGACAAAAACTTACTGTTTCAAGAATGGATGCTACTAAAGCTGAAGTAGATTTAAAAATTCAAAAGAGTATAATTGATGATTTTTATAAACAATCAGATTGGTTTATAATTAATAATTGAAAAAACTACTTAGTTTCAAAACAAAATTGAGTAGAAGAAAAAACTTGAACATGAACAACTCTTTGAGAAACTACCAATTCTCAAATAATTAAACTTACAAATATATTTGATGATTCAAATGTAAGCTCTGATACAATAAATATTTCATGAACATTTCAGGATGGGGAAGTAGATAGAGTAGTGTTAAACTGAGTAGAAGCAAAATTAGATAAAAAACTAAAAACATTTATTTTTGAAAATGTGTCAGTTGCTGATAGTGAGAATGATTTAGTGTTTAAAGTATATGATGAAGCTAATGACTTACTTTCAAAGTTTGTATATACTGTTTATTATGATTGAGCAGAGGTTACATCAAATTCTTGAGCTTTTTCAGTAAAAACATTTGATGTTGATGGTACTAAATTTACATTTACTTCACCAACAACAAAAAATACTTTTACTACTTACTGAGATTTTGTAACTATTAGATGAAAAGTACTTGAAAAATGAATTAAGAAAGTGGTTGTTAACTGATATAGTCTTAAGTCTTTTGACTGAACTACATGGAGATATCATGCTTCAGCTCAAAATAACAATTTAAGTCTTGGTACAAATGTATATGAAATAAAATACTACTGAGAAAATGGAAAGGTTGCTTATACTAACCATTTCACAATAGTTAGAAAAAAAGCTAGCGAGAAAAAAACTCCAGTTCCAGCACCAAAAACTGAAACTCAAAAAACTGAAGTAAAAGAAGCTCCTACAAAAGAAACATTTAGTGATGAAGCTAGTCCAAACTAAAAAAAATCAAGCAATTTGCTTGATTTTTTTACTCCCCCTAAATAAGTTACAAAATTTTCTCCCCCTCATTGAGGGGGAAAGAGCGGTAGCGAAAGGGGGAGTTTTTAATTGAGTATTTTATTCAATTCATAACAAACTCATTTTAAATTATTTAATATATCATTATTTGAAAATCTAATAATTTTTAATCAATATCATTCTAATATTTTACTTCTTTCAATATCATATACTAATGCATTTTTTGTATAATGAGTATCTCAATCAATTTCAATTACTATGTTTTTAGTAGGGATATAAAAATCAACTATGAAATTTCAAATAGGTCTTTGTCTAAGAACTCTAAGGTTTAATTTTTTTAAATAATTAAACCAAATAATTTGCTCACATTTGGTCATGTTTTTTCTCATTTCTATAGCTCTTTGTTTTAGTTTTGGGTTATATGGAAGACGTATAGGAATATTTATTAAATTTTTCATTTTGTATAAAATTAATTATTAATAATTTCATTATACTTATAACCCATTAAAAACTTATTAAAATTTCAAAGAAAAATAAAAAAAACTCCCCCTAAATTAGTTACTTAAGTTTTCTCCCCCTCATTGAGGGGGAAAGTGAACGATAGTGAACAGGGGGTGTTTTTTTATTTTACATTTCTACAAATATAACTTTATCTTTTTTTGATTCAACAATATTATCTAATATTTCTTGTTTCTTTTCTTGATAAATTTCTTCTGATTTTTGAGGATCAGAAACAATTTTTATATCAAATAAGACTATAAACAAATAATCCCGTTTAGGTATATAGCTATTAATTTTATCTGGTAATGTTTTTAATCATGACATATTAGTTGGTCATTTAATTTCTATAGCAATATTATCAATAATAATATCAGGTCTAGAATATTCTATTGATTTTTCTATTTCTAGTTCAGGATAACTACTTTGTAAATATCAGTATAATCATGTTTGATAAAGTTCTTCTTTACTATATTTTCTTAATGGTTTAAATTCTTTAATTTTGTCTTCTAGTTCTAGTAAAAAATTTGGTGTATTATTAATTTTTTCTAATTCTTCATTTTGTCTTTTTTTAAATATATGATATCAAATTCAAGTTACAGCTACTATTAAAATAGGTATAAAAATTTTTAAAAATAAGATTATTTCATTTATGTATGGTTTTATAAAAAGAAAATAAGTCATAGTAGAAAATAATACTAGAAGTACTATACCTCAAGTAATAGGATCAAATTCATAATTATCATTATTATTATAATTATAATAAGATTTCTTTTTTCTATAATTTCTTTTTTTGTAATATTTTTTTCTAGGCATAAAAAATGTTATTATTAAATATTACTTTAATAATAACATTTTTATTTCATTTTTGCAAATCTTTCCCCCTCATTGAGGGGGATGCCTGAAAGGCAGGGGGAGTTTACACTCTAGTAGTATTTCCACTATCATCTTTATCATCAGTTTCTACTTCAGCATCTTGTACTCAGTCTTCAGCTTTAGCTTCTTCAGTTCCTCCAGCTTGAGCTGCATCAGCTCCTGGTTGAGAGTAAACTTTTTGACCAACTTGCATAAGAGTATCATTTAACTCTTTAGTTGGAGCTTCAAAATTTTCTTTAGTTGCATCAGTTTTTCCTAGTACTTCTTTTACGGCAGCTATTTTATCTTCTACAAGTTTTTTATCTTCATCAGATACTTTGTCAGCATTATCAGCTAGCATTTTTTCAGCTTGAGCTACAGTAGAGTCAGCTGTGTTTCTAGCATCAACTAGATCTTTTTTCTTTTTGTCTTCTTCTTTTTTAGCTTCAGCTTCTTTTACAAGAGCATCAACTTCAGCTTCATCCATACCAGTTGAACCTTGGATAGTTATGTGTTGTTCTTTACCTGTACCTTTATCTTTAGCTGTAACTTTTAATACTCAGTTAGCATCTATATCAAAACTTACTTCTATTTGAGGTACTCCTCTAGGAGCAGGAGCTATACCATCAAGCATAAATTTTCATAATTGTTTGTTGTCAGCAGCCATTTCTCTTTCACCTTGTAATACATTGATTTCAACACTTGGTTGGTTATCAACAGCAGTAGAGAATGTTTCAGTTTTGTTGGCTGGGATAGTAGTATTTCTAGTAATCATAGCTGTTCTGATACCTCCCATTGTTTCTATACCGATAGTTAGAGGAGTAACATCTAGTAATAATACATCAGTTACATCACCACCTATGATACCAGCTTGTACAGCAGCTCACATTGCTACAGCTTCATCAGGATTGATTCATGCATTTGGTTTTTTACCAAAAAATGTTTCTACTTTTGAAACAACAAGAGGTACTCTAGTTGATCCTCATACAAGTAATATTTGGTCTAATTCAGAAGCAGATAATCCTGCATCATCTAATACTTTTTTACATGGTTCTAGAGATCTTTCAACTAAATCAGCTATTAATTCTTCGAATTTTGCTCTAGTTATAGTCATCATTAAGTTTTTTGGACCAGTAGAATCAACAGTAATATATGGTAGGTTAATATCATATTCTGTAGTACTTGATAATTCTTTTTTAGCTTTTTCAGCTTCATCTCTTACCCTTTGTAGAGCCATTGGATCATTTCTTAGATCAATTGCTTGTTCTTTTTTGAATTCATCAATTATATAATCAAGTATTTTTTTATCAAAGTCATCTCAACCTAGGTGAGTATCACCATTTGTAGATAATACTTCAAATGTTCATTCTTCTGATAATTCTAATATAGATATATCAAAAGTACCTCAACCTAAATCATATACTGCTATTTTTTCATTTTTTCCTTTACCAGCTCCATATGATAGGGCAGCAGCTGTTGGTTCATTTACTATTCTCTTTACTTCTAATCATGCTATTTTACCAGCATTTATAGTTGCTTGTCTTTGATCATCATTAAAGTATGCTGGTACAGTAATAACTGCTTCAGTTACAGTTGATCCTAAAAACTTTTCAGCATCTTCTTTTATTTTCATTAATACATGTGCTCAGATTTCTTCTGGTCTAACATCTTTTCCATCAAACTTAATTAATGCCTCACCGTTTTTTCCTTTTACTACTTCATATGGTACATTTTTGATTTCATCAGCTACTTCATCATATTTTCTACCTATGAATCTTTTTGCTGAGAATATTGTCCCAGCTGGATTTGTGATAGCTTGTCTTTTTGCTGGAGTACCAACAATTATATTACCATCTTTGTGTGCTACTATTGAAGGAGTTGTTCTATTTCATTCTGCATTTGGAATTACTTTTGCTTCTCAACCTTCCATAAAGGCAACACAAGAATTAGTTGTTCAAAGGTCTATACCTATTATTTTTCACATATTTATTATATGGTTATATTTTAAAGTTTATGTCATTGTTCTGAGAATATGAATATATTTTAGTAAGAAAGTTTTGAGACTAACTAGTTCAACTAACCTGAGAGCTTCGAAAAACTTTTGTCTAAAGATATATTTATATTCGTATCAATTAATTAATGACTTATACACATCTTATCATTTTTTTTCTATATGTCAAAACTTTTTAGCACTTTTTTAACTTAGGTGCTAATTTAAAAATTTGCAAAGCTTTAAAAAGTGTGATAGAATATATAAAATAATATATTTTAATACATATAAATGAGTATAGAAACAAGAGACCCAAGTAATAAAAATCTGGATTTTATTAATCCAGGTATGTCAGAAGAACTAGAGTATTATTCTGGTTTAGTTGATAGTTTGATTAGAAAAAGAAATGATATAGAAGTAGAGTATAAAGAAAATATGTAAAAAATTTGCTTTTTATAAAATTTTATTATACAATTAATTATGAGGCATATAACGGTGTGAAGTTTCCTCCTTTCACTTTCCATTGTTTTATGTCTCTTTTTTTGTGTTTAAATATAGCATAAATTGACTTTTTTATAAAAAATATTAAAATTATATTCATATTAATCATATAACTACCAGAAAATTGGAACAAAAAAATACAAAACAAATAATAAAAGATTTAGAAGAAGAGAATAAGGGGCTTAAGAGAATGCTTGCTGTTGCTAAGATGTGGATGGAAAAGGAGGTAAAAATTCAGGTAAATAAAATTTCAAAGAAAAAGGTTTCTAAAATGACTAAGGAAACTAAAAAGGCTTTTTTAAATGATCATATAGAAGATATTATATCAAAACAAATATCTGATTTTTTTGGTGAATTAATGCTTTTAAATACTCCTGATTCAGTTGCTTGAAATATTATATCAGCTGAGGTTGCTTATTTTAGCTTAAAAGAAAACCCTAGTATGGATGGTATGTGAGTAGTGAGTTCTTATCACAAAGCACTTGATACTTTGATTGAAACTTTTATTACAAAATGATTTAGAAAGTTTGCAAAAAAACAAGATAACTTACATCTTAGATCAAATGATCCACTTGAAAAACAATTAAACTTAGTGGTAAATAAATGATATATACTTAGTGTTTGAAGACTTTTTCATATAATTAAGTTAATTAAATCATGAGAAAAACTTTCTGATTTTACTGATTGTTTTAAAGATTACTTTGAAAAATACTATTATTTACAAGATATTCTTTTTGAAGAAAAATTTTATAACAATTTTAAACAATTGGTTAACTCAGAATTACTTGGTAAAAAAAGGCATTCATGAAAAATTAGTTTTGAAGAAGCTCGTGATGCAAGAGATTTCTTTATCTGAGATTTTAAGAATCAAGATAGTTTGATTTATAGGTTTATTGAATTAGGAAAGGTTGATTATTAAAAATATAAAAAATAAAAATTTTTTATTTTTTATATTTTACAATATATTTTAAGAAAAAATTATGTTATATATAGTTGCAACACCGATATGAAATCTGGATGATATTACTTATAGGGCAGTGAGTACTTTAAAAGAGGTTGATTCTATTGCTTGTGAGGATACTAGAACAAGTACTAAATTATTAAATCATTATGAAATAAAAAAGCCTTTAATATCATTTCATTCTCACTCTTGAAAAACAAAGGTGGATAAAATAATAGATGCTTTGAAAAAAGGGCAAGATATAGCTTTAATTAGTGATGCTTGAACTCCAGGAATATCAGATCCATGATATGTACTTATTAAGGAAGCTATTTTAGAGTGAATTGAGGTTGTACCTATTCCTTGAGTAACTGCTTTTACTACTGCACTGATGTGAAGCTGAATGCAGATGAATCACTTTTTATACTTAGGTTTTTTACCTCTAAAAAAATGAAGACAAACATTGTTTAAGAGTTTAATAGAAAGAAAAAATACAAAATCATGAGGGGAAACAGTTGTTATATATGAATCAGTTCATAGAATAATCAAAACCTTAAATGAAATATCTAGCTATTTTTGAGAAGATCATCATATAGTAGTAGCTAGGGAATTAACAAAAAAGTTTGAAGAGTTTAAAAGATGAGAGGTGAGAGATATAATAGATTATTTTGAAAACACTCCAGGTAAAATAAAAGGAGAGTTTGTAGTAATGTTTTAGCCTATGGAATTAAATATAAGTGAAGATAAGCAGGACCTTTTTATAAAAACTTCTATGTGGAATAGTGTTATAGAGGTTTTTAAATCTGAAAAAAATATTGATATCACCAAGTTTTTAGTATCTATACAAATCAGATGAAAAACTATACTTATAAAAACTAATAAACCAATAATTAATACAGAAGCCCTGATTTTAGATAATAAAATAAAAGAGCTATTCTCAGAAAAAATAAAAAAACTATGAATCAAGTTTTATGATTTTGAGTTGAGATATTTATAAAAAAAGTTAGATTTTTTAAAAATCTAACTTTTTTTATATTCTATCTAATTTATACTTAACTCAATTAATCTCAATTACATTTTCTGTACTATTTATTAGACGAAAATTATTATTATTATAGTTTATTGAAAGAGAAACAAGAACAATAATAAGAGCTATAATTATTACAACTATAGTTCAGTTTTCTAGTTTTTCATCAAGTAATTTATAATAACTTTGGATAAATTTTTTAAGCATTTTTTAAAGTAAAAATAATATTATTACCAATATATTATCATACTCTTAAAAATAAAGCAAAAAAATACTCTAATTTTTAGAGTATTTTTTGTTTTTAATATTCATTTGTTATTTCTTCTCAGAAAATATAAATTAAATTAGTAATATCATTATTGTAATTATATCCATAACTACTATGACTACCTTTTACAAATGCTACCTGATTATTTCAGTCTTCCATATAGGCTAATAATTGATAGCTTCATCAATTAAGAGTAGTATATCAAATAATATATTCTGTTCAGTTTGGATCCATGAAATTATTTTTTTCAATACCAAGAGCTGCATAATTTAAAGTTCAAACAAAATAGTTTTCTCATCAAACTAATTTTTCATCTCAGATATAAATATTTTTTCATTCATATTCAGGAACTCTTACAATCATATCCTCAATAGGATATCATTCAATAGATTTTAAGAGTATTGCAGATTGAATATTTCCTAGGTCACTTATTCTTTTACTATTTCTAGCATCTTCTGAATATCATTGTAGAGATATGTAGGCTATAGCTCATCCAGCTCAAGCAGCAGCAGTTCAAGCTAAGATTTCTTCCTTACTTACTTCTCAAAGTTCAAATAAATTTGGTAGAGGGTATACTTCATCTATGCTTATATCTATTTCATTAAATTCTTTTGGTAATTTGTATTTAGCTTTACCTTTTTTATAATCAACATTTAAATCTAAATTGATATCATGTTTATTTTGAATATCATTCATAAATAGATTGGCTTTAATATTATTATAACCATTTTCTTTTCATGCACTTAAATCAAGGATAGCTTCAAATATATCTTTTCACATGCTATCAAATTTTAAAGTATGTTTAGCACTAGTTAAAGAAGATTTTTCTCATTTTAATCTGATATTTGAACTAGTATTTTTTTCTGTTAAATTAATTATATAATCATGTATATTATTAATTTCTCATTTTATATCTATATCTACTTCATTATTTACAAGGGTAGCTGTTAGAATTTTATTTTTAAAGTTTAGTTTTGCTTCAAGTTCAGGTTTATCTGAATAATAACTATTAATTAAAAGTAATAAATCTAATTCACCATTTAAGTATGATAACTTAAATTCTCAAGCTATTTGATCATAGTAATCCATAAAGAAGTTATCTTTTGCATAAGTTATTTTTAACCTAGTAGATTCTATATCTCATATTTTTACTGATCATTCTATATTTCAAGCTTCTAGGTCTCATGATGCAATAAGTTTTACAGTATATCACATACTTGTTCAGTTTGTTTGCAGATTGTAATTATCTAATTTATAATTAGCAAATTTTATAACTCACTCTGTAATAATTCACATACTATTTGAGTTAAGTTCTATACTACCAGTTCAATCTGTAATAGTTCAAGAAATTTTAGTTTGTTCATATGGAGTCTCATTTTTTAAGTCTATTTTTAATAAACTTGATAATACTTTATCTTTATCTCCATTTATCTTTAAAGCAATACTGTTATCTGTATTATTTATATTAGCATACCAAGTTTTTATTGTATGATTTTCATATACAACTTTAATATCTACAAGTTTTGATTGAATCATATGAAGAGAAAAATTTCAATTTTTAACATCTCAAATTGCATATATTTCCATTAACATAGGTAGTAAACTATTTATTTTAGATATTGATGTAGAACATTCTTCTCATATATCTCATAGCATCATAGCACCAAGTTCATTACTTTCTTGAACTTCTTTTATGATGTTTTCTATTACAGGTGCATAATCTTTACAAATATTTGTATTTAAAGATAATTTTGTTTTTTTAGTTTTATTATTATATTCTCAACCAATTAAAAAATAGTCTAATAATTTATCACTTAATAAAAATTCTTTTAATTCTTTATCAATCCCATGTTTTTTATTGAATTCACCAGGATTACTAGTAGATAGGGAAAAAGCTAATTTTTTCATTAAATCATTTTTTGCTAAGTCTCATAGTACTCTAATAAGAGGTTTAGAGTTATCAATCATTATGTATTTATTTGAATCAAAGCTTTCTTTTATTTTATCACTTGTTTTAGGAGATAATTGTTTTATAACTTCTTCAGCTCATTTTTCTAAAAAATAATATACTTTTTCATTATCTGAGATAGCATCAAAGTTTTTTACTAATATTCCACCATTAGTACTTTGAGATTTTAATTCTCACATACTTATTCTTTGTTTTAATCAATTATCTTTTGCAACTATTTCTAAATCTTTTACATCAATACTTCATGTAAATGTAGTTTCTCATTTTTTTGTTTCCTTAAAGTTTGAGTTTATATTTATACTATAGTTTATTTCATCAGTATTTTTAAAAAAGTTTCCTGTAAAGATATCATTTATAGTAATATCTTTTGCAGCATGTAGATATCATCCTAATGCTACTAGTGATATACTAAATAATCCTATTACTCAAGTAACTATTTTTACTTTTCTAGGATTTATATTTTTTAATTTTTCTTTTAGTTTTTGTAACATATATTATATAATAAAAAATAAAATAGACTAAGATTTTTCTTATTCATAAACTTAGTTTAACATATTTTTTATTATATTGTCAAGTATTTGACTAAAAAAAGTTTTTATGTATAAAAAACAATTCAAAAATTGAATTGTTTTTTACCATCTTTTAAAGCTAGGACAGGCTTGGTGTATATTTACAAGTGAAAATCAGTTGTGGGTGATTGCAGCTTTGATAGTTTCAACCATTTGAGCAAATTGTACAGAGTCTGCTGTTTTAGCAAAGCTGCATCATGATTTTTTTGCTACTTCTATTGGATTGAATGGTTCTGAAGTATTTCAGTCTGGAGTAGTTTTTGTTTTGGCTCAGATAGGAGTAGTTGGACTAGCTTGACCTGTAGTTAGGGCATAGTTTTCATTATCCATAACTATATAGGTTATATCTAAGTCTCTTTTGCAAGCATGTATAAAATGCCCAAGTCATATACCATATCAGTCACCATCTCAACCTACAGCCATAACTGTAAGTTTTGGATTAGCAATTTTTACTCAAGTAGCAAAAGGAATACTTCTTCAATGAAGAGTTTCTGCTGCATATCAGTCTATATATTGGCTAGCTTTTCAGCTACAACCAACACCAGATACAACAACTCTATTATGAGACTCTATACCTAACTCAGCAAAAGCCTTTTTAATAGCTCAGATTATCAAAGTATCTCAACAACCAGGACACCATTGTATATTATTTAATCAAGATCTCATATATTTAAATTAAACCCCTCTGCCTTTCAGGCATCTCCCCTTATCAGGGGAGAAAAAATAGGGAGAAAATAAAATTTTATATTAAGTTCCTCCCCTGACAAGGGGAGGTTAGGAGGGGTTATTTAAGCTTATTAAAGTCCTCTATATAAAAAGGGAAGAGGTCATATTTTCTTAGATTTGAAATTTTAAGTTTATTTCATTTTAGAATTCATGAGCTTAAAAAATTAAGTCAAAGCTCTTTTGTCATGTAGTTTTCTAATTGTCCTGAGTAATTATTTTCTACAAATATAATTTCTTTTTTTCATTTAATATGTTCTATAACTCTTAGATCAAGAGGTTTTATTACTGTCATAATAATTAAACCAAAGTCTGGATTATTTTCTACAAAATGTTTAGCTGTATAGCTAGTAAAAGATGTAGTTATAATCATTTTTTTTGCATTAGGGTTTACTACCTCATAACCATAAATACCTTCTTTTTCAAAAAAGTTATCTAGTTTTTTATGCTTTTTTTCTGTCATAGCTTTTTTTACTTCTCTATCTTCAGAAGTAGCTCAGTATTCATCATGTTCATAACTGGAAGATATAAAATCTCAGTTTTTTGTACCAACTTTTACTCTAGGAGATACTCAAGACTCTGTATATTCATATCTTTTATAATCAGCAGGTGGATTTTTTAGTATAACTCATCTATCTATTTTAGGAGATTCTAGTTTTTCTATTGTACCATGAAATTCAGAACTTTGTTTATCCATAAGTAATATAACTTGTGTTTGATATTTATCAGCTATATTTAAAGCAAGACCTGAAAAATAATGAGCTTCTTCTAGGCTTGAAGGGTATAGTACTACATGATTAAAATCACCAAATGTAGGATTTAGAGCAAAGTTTAGGTCTCAAGCTTCATGATATGTTGGTGTACCAGTTGAAGGACCAGCTCTTTGGGATAATACAACTGTTATAGGTAATTCTGCTTGAACAGCAAAGCTTAATGCTTCTGTCATCAATGCAAATCATCACCCACTAGTACCACTCATAGCTCTAGCTCAAGTAAAACTAGCTCACAAGGCTGAATTAATTACAGCTATTTCATCTTCATTTTGTATATAGTTAACTTTTCCAGAATTAATTATCTCTGTTAATATACTAGAAGCAGGTGTCATAGGGTAAGCACTATAAAATTCTAATCATCATTTTATTGCTCAATCACTTAGAGTTTTATTTCAATAACTAAATTTTTTTAATTTACCTATTTTTTTAATTTTTATAGGAGATTTTTTTTCTATTTTATATGTATCAAATATATCTTTAATTATATCTTGATTTTTGAGTACTGTTTCTTTTCATTTTCTAGAAAAAACCTTATCAATTTTTTTCAGTATAATAGATAGGTTTAGATTTAGGTATAAAGCATATATTCAAATAAGATATGTATTATCATATTTATCAGCTATTTCTAAATCAAGTACATTAAAATTAGATAAATCAGTATTATCTAATTTATCTAACCATTTTTTATTTATAATTATAGTAGCATTATCTTTTAAGCTAGGAAGTTGTTTTTGTAAACTTTCAGCATTAAAAGCTAGTACTATATCTACATATTTTGTTAAAAATTTTTCTTTAGAATCAGATATATTTACATCAAAGAAATTTACTCATCATTTTATTCTAGATTCATATTCTATATCTGTTACTATATCATAACCAAGCTCAGCATAAAGTTCTGCAATAATATTTACAGTTGAATTAACTCATAATCATGCTGGTCAAGTAATTCTTGTATTTAAATTCATAAATTTATTAAGGAATTATTTTTTGTATTTAATCCACTTTATATAAAGGAAATTATAGGGGAATTTTATTTTGTTTCAGATAAATCTACTGGGGTTACTTCTGTTTCTATTGTTCAAGTTGAAGTAGTTCCAGAAAGAGTAGCTTCCTCAGTAGTTCCAGTTGAAGTAGCTCAAGTTAATACTTCTATAACTTCAGTTTCTATACTTCAAGTATTAGTATCATTTATTTGTTGTTCTTGTTGTTGTTTTATTAATTCTTGAAATTTTTGGTAATCTTCAGGAGTTAGTTCTTGTTCTGAATTACCTCAAAAAATAATTAATGCTCATGTTCATACAACTCAAATTAAAATTCAGAATAAAGCTAAAATTGCCCATATTTTTACTCACTTTTTACTCATAATATTTTATTAAAAATTAAATTAATATCTTTTAGGTTTAGTTTAGTTTCAATTAAACTCTCTTTTTTATATCTAGCTTTTGTAATATGTCAATTATTTAATTCTATAAAAACATAATTATTTTTATAAAGTACTTCAAATTCAAAAGTATTAGAGCCTTTTAAGTATGTTATTTCTATAATATGATTTTTAAGTTGTCTACTAATAGATTTAACTAAAAAGTCTACATCTTCATAATGTTCTAGAGCTAAAGCTATATCAGTTTTTAATTTTTTAATATCAAAGTCTCAAATTAAATCTATTTTATTTCAAATAAGTAAATCAGATTTATTTTTTAGATCTATTAATTTGATACTTGGATTTATAAAGCTATGTTTATTTGAAAAATCATAATTCGAAGATAAACTTCAATTAAATACTTTATTATTATTTGTAATTAATTTGAAAGGGGCACTATCTACCCATATATCATAATTATTGTTTTCTTGTTTTACTATTAAACTATTATAGCTTATATCTAAAAATCATTCTAATATATTAAAATCTCAGTTTTCTCAAAGTAGTTTATTTCTTTTAAATACTTTTACTACTGTAGTTTCTTCAATTTTTTCTTCTATTTCATTATTTGTATTATTTGTATTATTTTCTAGTATATCTTTTGTTCCAAAAGTATTTTTTAAAAAATATGCAAAATTAAATTTATTTTTATCTTCACTATCTTCACTAATTGCTAGATTTTTTTCTTTCCAAGATTTTTCTATTTCATCTAGTTTATATGATTGAGTAATACTTTGATTATCCAGATAAATATAATCAATTTTATTTTTCTCAAAAGGGTATAATATAAATGATAGATTTTTATTATCTATTCATATATTTTCTACTTTATAACAATAATCTTCTCATTCATCTCAAAAAACTTCTTCATTATATATTTCTGGGTTAACACAATAATTGTATCACATTATTTTTGCAGTAGACTTATTTAAATATAATCAATAAAAACTTTTTAAATAAGAGTTTATTTTTTCTTTTGAAAGTTTATCTTGATTAGATTCTTCTATCTTTTCTGATATTGTTTTTGTTTCAAGAAGCTTTGAAGTAGTTTTATCATACTTAACTACATATTCATTGTTTTTTAGGATAGCAAAGAAATATTCCTCAAAGTTTTTATCTAGTTTAGAATATAGACTTATAATAAATTTATCTTTATTATTTTTATTTGGTTCTAGAATAGATTTATAGTCATTAAAAAATTTAATAATCAAATCAATACTTTTTTCAAGATTTCTAACATTTTCTTTATTTATTTCTGATTCTTGTTTTAAGCTAAGAAGGTTTTTTTCATCTCTTTGTTTTAAAAAGTATTTTTCACTAATTAGTTTTTGAAGTTTGTTTAATATTTGAGAATTATTAAATATTCAAGTTCTTTTTATTTTATCATCACTATAATTGTAGTAAAAGTTTGAAATTATTACATAATCATTAAATAAATTAACTAAATCATCAGTATTTTTATTTGAGTAGTCTCATAATAAAATATTTTTAAAAAAGAAAAGGAAGTAATCAATTTTTTCAAAATTATTTAAACTTATTTCTATATCTTCTCAAGAGGTATCTATTTTTAAGTCTTTAAAGTAACTATCTTTAAATAAATTTAATTTATAATGAAATTCTTTTTCTTCTTCAAAGTTATATCTCAAAAATAAACTATCAAGATAACAAATAGATTTTTTATCTAGGTTAAATTTATTATTATTATTTATTTTATATATTAGGTCTGTCAGATTAATTCTTGTATTTAGATCTGCATCAGTTAATATAGTGATTCTATAATAATGATTAATTATATCTGTTATTTCATAAGCATCTGTTTTACTAATTGATTTTAGAGTAGAAACTGTATTGTATAAATCATTTATTTTACTTGGTAATAATTGTTTTGCTTTAATTAAGTCACTTAATTTTCTTAAAGATTGATTTTTATAATAAATAATTTTTTTACTATCATTTACAAAATAATCAAAATATTTATTAGCTAAATTTTCTCATGGAATTATTCAAAAGTTGTTAATTAAAAAATCATTTAGTAGTTTACCTTTTCTTTCATGATCTTGTCTAATAGATAATAGGGAATAATTTGTTAGTTTATTATATTTTTCATCTTTTAGTGTAATTAACTCTAAAAAATCTTTGTTAACTATATCACTAGAATATAGTTTGTCATTGAAGTATCATAAAGTAAAAGTTTGTGATATCTTTAGTAGATCAGCATTTTTAACAAATATATTCTTTTTTGGATTAAATATTAGATATGAATGAGGGTATAAATTTAAATTACTAACTTCTTCTTCACTATTATCAAAGTTTTTAAGTTTTAAATCAAGTAAAGAACTAACAGAAAAAACAATATTTTTCTTTGGATTAAGAGTGTTAACTATAAATATTCAAGGTCAATTTTTTTCTACTTCAAATCATTCAGATTTTATTGTATAATCTGAATCTAACTCTCTTAAATCAAAAAAGTATAATCAAGGTGCTAGGTTTATATTATTATTTTCAATATCAATACTTCATGTTGAATATATTATTTTATTAGATAATCAAATTTGTTCAACTAAAATAGAGTCATCATTTATTTCTCATTTTTTCTCAAGAGAAAATAAGTCTCTTGAGTTTTTTGTTAATTCATAAGTTCAAGTATCTAATTGTGTATAATAAGGTTTTTCAAAAGTCTCCATAGTATTTGTTACAAAAGTAACAAATACTAAAAATAAAAATATAGATGTAGCTATAATAGTAAAAATAATTCTTGTAAATAGGTTCACTTGTTATTATAGTTAGATATTAATTGCTATCATTATAATTAAATATAGTTTTTGTAAAGCTAATTATTTAAAATCATTATTAAATATTTCTAAAAATTTTTTAATAATTTTTTCATTAGATAATATAATTCATATTTCTCTGTTTCTATCAAGTGAATAAGAAGAGAAGTTTATACTTCAAATATATAGATATTTATTATCTATTAAAATAGCTTTAGAGTGCATTTTATCCTCTGTTAAAGCTTTGATTATGATTCAAGAATCTTTTAATTGTTTTATTTCATCATCATCTATAGCAGTTTTAGCAATTACTATTTCTATACTTATATTTTTTTCTTGTTTTAGTTTTATCAATTTAGTTATTAATTCTTCATCTTTTAGATATTGAAAATACATTTTTATATTTTCTTTTGCATTATCAAATAGTTTTTCAAATTTTACTCTGGAAGTTTTTGGAGAAAAAATTAAATTTTCATCAAATATATTTGTTTTGATACTAGTATAGTCATTGGAAAAATTTTTGATTAATTTTGACCTTAAGTTTTTATCTTTTGTAAATATAAATAGATCTCTATTTTTAGTAAAAGTAGAGTATGAATAATTACCGGTAGATATTATGGATAGTTCATCAATTATAAGTAATTTTGAATGATTATAGCTATAGTTATTACTATCTGACCAAACTATATCAATTCAAGCTTTTTGTAGTTTATTATAAGCTTTATTATTTATATTATAAGCTTTATATGGATTTTTTTCTAATATTACTTTTATTTTTACTTGATTGTTATTTGCTTCTAATAATGCATTTTGTATTCTTTTTTCAGTTAATATATATGTTTCAAGGTATATTTCTTTTTTTGCATTTTTAATTAGCTCTACTATATCTTCTAGTAGTATTTTTGAAGGGGTATGATACAATTCTATATCTTCTATCTTTTTTATATCTGTTAACTCAAAGTTTTGGATACTTTTTTCTATACTTAAACTATTTTCAAGAATTTTATTTTTATTACTATGAAAATCATTGTATTCTCAGAAATTAAAAATAGAAAAAACTGTGATAAAAATCACAGTAAAAATATATGTTATGATTTTATTTTTTTCCATATAAATATGTTATAAAAAAATTCCTCCCCAGTACATGTGGGGGAGGCTAGGAGGGGTTACCCAAACATTTTTTTAAATACTCAACCTGAGTTTACATTTATTTTGTTTTCTTTTGCTATTTCCTCATAATGTTCTCTTTCTTTTTTTGATAGTTTTTTAGGTATTTTTACAGATATATTAACAAATAAATCTCATTTACTATCACTATCTATATGTTTAACTCAGTCTCATGATATTTTTATAGTAGTTCAAGCTTGAGTACCTGAGCTTATTTCAATAGTTCTTTTTCAAATAACTGGTATATTTACTTCTTTTTTAGTACCTAAAATAGCTTCTACAACTTCTACTTCTAGATCATAATATAAGTTTACTCCATCTCTTTTTAATCACTTTTCCTCTAGTTTTACTCAAAATTTTATATACAAGTCTCAACATGCTTTAGTTCATACTCAGTCATTTCATTCTCATGTCATTTTTATAATCATTCCATTATCTATTCATGCTGGTATATCTATTTCTAATTCTTTTTTTACTAATTTTCTTTTTTCTCAATGACAGCTAGGACACATATCAGAAAATGTTTCTCACATTCAACTACATTGGTCACATACTCATGTTTGTTGGATAGTTCCAAACATACTTTGAGAAGTATATGTTATTTGTCATCTACCATTACATTTACTACATGTGCTTTTTCCAGATCATCATACTCAATCACATTTAACACATGTTTCTTTTTTATTAAAACTAATTTTTTCTTTTGCTCAGTATATACTTGTTTTTAAATCAATATTTAATACTTGTTCTACATCTTCTCACTTAAACTCTGTTTTTCTTTTTTTGCCTCATCACATTCATCCACCAAAAAATGATTCAAAAATATCTCAAAGATCAACATCTACTTGAGCTCAGCCAAATCATCATCCTCCAAAAGGGTTTCATCCAGCTGCTCATCATGCTTTTCAAAACATATCATATTGTTGTCTTTTTGCATCATCTGACAGGGTAGAGTATGCTTCATTTACTTCTTTAAATTTTTTTTCTGCTTCTTTATCTCAAGCATTTCTATCAGGATGGTATTTCATAGCCATTTTTCTATATGCTTTTTTAATATCTTCTTTACTGGCATTTTTATCAAGTTCTAATACTTTGTATAAGTCCATTTTTTCTATTTTAAATATATAAAAAATAATTTTGGAGGGTATTTTATTTAATAAAGCATAAAAGTAAAGAAAAAAGTTTGACTATTTTTTCAAAAATGATATAAAGGTAGTCCGTTTAAGTACAAAATAAAAAAGGAGTTTTTATGATGGAAGGAAAACATGAATATGTATCTGCAGAGGACATTATCCGAATAATGTCAGCTTGTCCAAGCCAAGTAGATTTATTTTTCAGACTTTTATCAGAGGCTAAGAGAAAGATTTCATCTGATGATTGGGAAAATATTGTTCTAGTTGAGCTTCCCAAAAAGAATGAACAGATCAAAGCTGAAAATAAAGAGTTTGGTGAAAAAGAACCATTAATAGAACTTGGAGTCTATAGAGATGAACAAACAGGGACAATTTGTCTTTATGAGGATTTTGACCAAGCTGCTGCTGCATAATATAAATAAACCAGGGAATACCTGGTTTATTTTTTTGAAAAATTATTTCCAATGTTGGGTTTAAAACCCCTATCTTTAGATAGAGAGCAGAAAAGCTAATAGGTGTTTTAAAAAGACTATTAGTTCTCTGAGTATAAAACCCCGTGACTTCAGTCCAATTGTAAAAGAAAAAGTGGTAAAAATCAAGAAAATAAGTAAAATAGTGTTAAAAACTAACACTAAACAATATGGAAATAGCAAAAATTAATAAAAAAGAGGAAGAAGTAAAATATTATAAACACTCATCACATGCAACATATAACTTAACGTGACATTGTGTTTGGATAACAAAATATAGAAAAAAAGTGATAACAGAAAATATGAAAAAGAGATTAGAAGTAATAATAAGATGAGTATGTAGAGAGAACTATGTAAGTGTATTATGAATATGATTTGAAGAAGATCATGTACATTTACTATTATCCTTTCCAATAACAACATATATTCCAGATATATTTAGATTACTAAAATGACGTACATCAAAAATAATAAAAGAAGAATTTAAAGAACATTTAAAAGAGTACTATAGATCAAGGTGGAATAAACATTTGTGGGCAGTATGATATTTTTTCTGTAGTGTATGAAAAGTAGATGAAGAAATAATAAAAGCATATGTTGAGAATCAGTGAGAAGAAGATTGTAGAGGTAAAGAAATAACTTTAACTTAAAATATAACAAAAACTAAAAGCCCCGGACTTTAGTCCGGGGTGGTTAGAAAGATTTAACCGTTACTTACATAACTTAAAAAACCATGAAAAACATACTAACAAACACAACAAAAACAGCCTACAAAGGCCTAGTATTCTGAGCATTTTTTTGACTAACAGTATTCTCAGTAGCCTATGCTGCCAGCATTACTTCAACAACAGACACAGTTTCAAGCTGAGATTCTATCACAGCTAACTGGTATCAGGATGTGAATAATAAGCTATGAGGGATAAGTGTGAGTGGAGATTATGTTGGAATATGAACAAGTAATCCTAGTTGAACATTACATATCAATTCAAGTGTTTCGCGTTTATTAAAACTTGATAGATGAAGTAATAAAATGTGATTTGAAGCTTCAGGTTTAGAGTCTTGAGGTTTGTGACTATATGATTATGCAGCTTCTGAATATCAATGGTTTGCTAAAAATGGTAGTGTTTGAATATGAACCGAAGCACCAGTAGCCAAATTACATGTTGATGCTTGAAGTGATTTAAAAATATGAGCTTTTACAACAAAACCATCTACAACAGTACGTTGAGGTTGATTTTACGGGGATGATGTTTGAAGTGGTAGGGCTATTATGCGGTTAGATGCAAATGATTGAAATTTTAGTAATTGAGATTATTTTTATATAACTCATAAATGATGAACTGATGGTACAGACTTTAAAAACCAAGCTGCAGTACCAATGACTTTTTCTACTAGCTGAACTGAAAGAATGAGGATAGATGCTAATGGTAATGTATGAATCTGAAATACACCATCAAACTGGAACTCAGGTTATAATGTATTACAATTATGAAACAGTGCTTTTCTTCGTTCAGATAAAGATACCTGAGGTAATTTTATTCAAATATGAGCTAATGCCCACCAAGATGGTAGTGGATGGAAGTATAGGAATAATGGTCAGGCTTTTATGCAATCATTAGATACATTATGAATGAACTTTTATGTAGCCTCTTCATGAACAGCTGGGAATGCAATTGCTTGGAATCAGGCAATGGTTATAGCTCATGATGGACAAGTATGAATTTGAAAATCACCATCTACTTCATCTACAAATGAATGAATTACTTTTAGGAATTGAACAAATGCAGGTAGAATATTTTCAACAATGTGAGTAAGTGATTATGTATTAGAAATACAAAAAAAATGAGGAGGTAGAATTTGATGAGTACATGCTAATATATCTAATAATACAGTAGCTTTTTATACCTCATCAGACTACAGACTAAAAGAAAATGTTACACCTATGACTAATGTAGTTGATAGAGTAAATGCTTTGAATCCAGTGAGATTTAATTTTAAGTCTGATAAGGGGAATACAGTAGATTGATTTATAGCACATGAAGTAGGGGCTGTAATTCCAGAAGCAGTTAGTGGTGAAAAAGATTGAGTAGATGCTGAGGGGAATCCTGAGTATCAGAGTATGGATTATAGTAAGGTAACTCCGTTGTTGACTGCAGCATTGCAGGAGGCTTTGAAGGAGATAGAGTTATTGAAAAAAGAAGTAGAGTTATTGAAAAATAAGTAATAAAATGAAAAACAGTATTTTTAAAATACTGTTTTTTTGTATTTGAGTACATTATAAAATATAAAAAGTATATAAAAAGTTTGCATAAAGAAAAAATATGGATATAGTATGTAGTAAGTATATATTAATAATGAAAATATGGATAAAAATGATTTAATATTTTTTGAGGGGAAAAAGATTAGAAGAGTATATAATGAGGATAATGAAAGATGGTATTTTTCTGTTATAGATATTGTTTCTGTTTTAATTGAACAGGAAGATTATTCTAAATCTAGGAAATATTGGAATAAATTATCTGAAAGATTAAGAAAAGAATGAAGTGAAGTGGTGACAAAATGTCACCAGTTGAAATTATTGGCAAAAGATTGAAAAATGAGAAAAACAGATGTAGCTGATATAAAAACTATATTAAGACTAGTACAAAGTGTACCAAGTAAAAAAGCAGAACCAATTAAAATATGGTTGTCAAAGGTATGAGCTCAAAGAATGGAAGAAATAACTAATCCTGAGAAATCAATAGATAGAGCAAGAGAAAATTGGAAAAAACTATGAAGAAGTGAAAAATGGATAACAAATAGGATGTCATGACAAGAAACAAGAAATAAACTAACAGACTATTGGAGTGAAAATGACATAAAAAAGTGACAAGAATTTGCAATATTAACAAATATAATACATTCAGAATGGACATGATTAACAGTAAAAGAACATAAAAATTTAAAAAATTTAGATAAACAAAATTTAAGAGATCATATGACAGAGGCGGAGTTAATTTTTACAGCATTAGCAGAGTTATCAACTAGGGAAATATCAGAGAATAGAAAATCTAAATGAATAAAACAAAATTCTAAATCAGCGAAAGATTGATGAAAAATAGCTAAAAATGCAAAAAAAGAATTAGAAAAACAAACTTGAAAAAAAGTAATAAGTGAACAAAATTATTTAAAACCAGAGAGGAAATGAGGGGAGTTATTGAAAAATAAGTAAAAGTAAAAAAACAGTATTTTTAAAATACTGTTTTTTTGTAATTAAGTATATTATAAAAAATGGAAAATATATATTAGTAGAACATATAAATTATAAAAAAATCTTAAATTAAAAAATTAAGATTTTTTTTGTTATTTAAAAGTTAAAATGTCCTGTTATTTATAAAAGTAGAAATGTCTGGTT
>CAYFPB010000006.1:0-33814 GCA_964344895.1 uncultured Candidatus Peribacteria bacterium
ATAATTTTTTCTATTTATAGTTCAATAAGCTCATATTTTCATACAATACTCAGCTTTTTCTTTACTAGATACAACTGCAATAGCTTTTCATCATGCATTCTTAATTAATTGAATTGCCATTGATCATACTCATCATGCTCATCACCATACTAATACAATACTACCCTTTTGCAACTTATTTCATTCCCATCAATATAACATTCTATATGCAGTAGCTCATGTTAACATAAAACCTGCAGAATCAGTCCAACTCAAATTTCAAGGTTTAAGTAAACATTGATGTTCTTGAACTAATCAAAATTGAGAAAAAGATCAATAATTTGATTCATATCACCATATATGTTGTGTATTTGAGAATGCATGATCATCAATAGATTCATTATTATCCCATCTTCAACAATGTAATATAACTTCATCTCATATTTTAACATTAGTAACCTCATCTCATACACACCAAACTATTCAAGCACCATCACTTCATCATATATGAAATTTTTCTTTTTCTCATTTTTTATTTCTTTTGTTTATTACATTTATTGGCTTTCATAAACTAGCCCAAACATTATTATAATTAACTCAGGCAGCCATAATATAAACTAAAACGTCTTTTTTTCAAACTTTAGGAACTTCTATTAATTCTTTTTTAAAAGCATTAATAGGTTCTCAAAACCTTTCTTCTCTAATTGTTTGAGCATACATAAATTTTGGAATAGATCACAATTTTAATTTTTGTCAAATTTTAATTTTTTCTATAGTCATAAAAATAATTGTAATTAATTATAATATAATTATAATATAATTTAATATTTTACAAATTAATAATTAAATTATATTATCCATGATTAAAGCTTGTTGGTGAAATAAAAGATGTAATGTGTTACATTTATTTAAAAGTTTTAATACTTTTAGTAATTCTAAAATACTTCTTATATGAAAAAAATTTAAACCATTGATAAAAAATAACTATGTAACAAATGAAATGGTAAAAATACATTGAAAAATATATAATGATTTATATATTCCTCATATTATTGATAAAAATTGATATATATCTTTCACTTCTGAATGGTTATGAGAAAATAAAGATAAACAAAGTACTTTTGTACACTGAACTACAACTCTTTGATTAATTAATTGATACTTAAGAAGTATTTTTTGATTTCAAGATAATACTGAAATATTATTAACTTGATTTGATTATGTAAGATTCCCTGCTCCAAATCCTACTTGATGAAAAATTAGCTCTATTTTTACATTAACATGAATTAAAAATAATATAATATTAAATACTAATAATAGTACTAGAAAATGAATATCATTAACTTTTGAAGCTAAACTTTTTAATAGTCTTATTAAAAAAAGGATTAATGAAGAGAATATAAGACCTATCTGTAAAGCTTCTGTTAATGTAATTTTTATATCACCATCAGATATTACTTAAAAGTTAATTATCTTAATTTATTTATTGTTTTTTTAAGTATATCCATATATATTTTTGTCCATTCATTAATTGTTTCATCTGAAAATCTATGAAACTGATACCAAAAATTACACCTTAATCATCAATCAAAAAAATCAATAATTAAAAATAATCAAACCATTTCTTTTAATTCTTTTGTTTCTAATCACTTAAATCCTTGTTGACCAATTGGTCATAAAGACTCTAAAACATTAACATCTATATTATTTTCTTCCTTCAAGTAATTATTCATCATTATATAAGCATCTGCAAAATAAGTATTCTTAGGTTCTTTACTAAATATATCTACATTTTTAATTAAGTCTGAGGTAGGATAACGACACCTCATATTAATGTTCATAATGAAATTATGTATATTTAATAATTGCTCTTGTATTGAATTTGCATTTAAATCTAAATATACTGGATAATGATTAACAAATGATCATATTACATAATCAAATTTATTTATTGGACGTCAATTAGCAATTGTTCAAAATAATACTTTTTTTGTATTCATAAATTCTGATAAAAAATATGAATATGCAAGAGTCATAATTGAAAATATAGATACTCCATACTTGATTCAAATTTCTTTTAATTTAGTTTCAAGTGAATCTGAAACATTTATAGAAAAACATTTTGATAAATAAGGAACATATTTTATTGAAGTTAATCATGGTAATACAGGTATTTTTTTTAAACTTGAATAGTAATTTTTAAAAAAATTATTATCTAAAATATAATCTTTTGATAATAAATAATTTTTTTGCCACTCTATAAAGTCAAAATATGATACAGCATTTTTATTAACAGCTATGGTATTACCTTTAATATAATTAATATAATAGTCTCTTAATTTATTTGTAAATATTGAAATTGAAGTTCAATCAAACTCTAAATGATTTAAAAAAATTAATATAATAAAAGTATTTTTATTAATTACAATAGAATCTATTCTCCAAGGTAGTTCTATATTATAATTAGGTGGGTTATTGTAATGAAACTCTTTTCTTTCTATTAAAAATTTTTCTTTTTCAATATTTGATTTATTACTTATATCAAATATATTAGATGAAATTTTATTTATAAGATTTTTTATATTTAATATAGTTATTCATTTTTTAGTAATTATAGAAGATAAAATTTTATCTTCTTCTAAAATTTGACTTAATGAATTAATATAAGCTTCTTTATTAAAATTAAAATTAAAAATTATTGGGACTAATAACCTTCAGTATCATTTATCAATTAAATAAGTCCGTCTTTTTTGTTGTTTAGAAATATCATGATTTATATATTTTTTTTTATTATTAATACTTAAATTATTTTTAGTTTCATATATTCTTTTGTTTGAATCAATAATAATACTTTTAAGATATTCTTCTAGCTCTATTATTGTTGAATACTCATAACATAAATTAAATGGTAATTGAACTCATATTTGTTCTTGAATAGAATTTCTAAATTGAATAGAAGTTAATGAATCCATTCAAGCTTCAAAAAAGTTTTCATTATTCTTTATATCTTTGTACAATAATTTTTTTAATAATCTTTTAAGTAAAAAATTTATATTATTTTTTTTATTATCTTTAATATTATTATTTTTATTTACAATAAAGTTTGAAAAAATATTATTATTTTTATTTCAATAAGAATTGTTTATTCTTTCCCAATTTAAAGCAGCAAAAGATATTTGTCATAAATAATTTCATAAAATAATATTTTTTAAAGCATTTATTCATTTTTCTGAATTAAATGGTATGATTCAAATATTTTCTAGTTTTTCTAATATTGTATAATTTCATTTTAATTCTCACACATTCTTCCAAGCTCACCAATTAATAGTAGTTGTTGGAATTCACTGTTTATTAAAAGTATTACAAAAATTATCCAAATAAGAATTTGAAATTGCATGATTAATCTGTCAAGCATTTCATAATAATGATGTTAAGGATGAGAATAATATTAAAAAATCAATATTTAAATTTAATTTATCAATACAATATTTTATATTTAAAGTTCAATTAACTTTTGGAATAAAAGAAATATCAATATCATTAATTGATAAGTTTAAAAATGTTTTATCATAAACAACTCAAGCTGAATGAATTATTCATCAAATATTATTTTTAGAACTTAATTTTTTAAATATATGTAATAAATTCAATTTATTTCATATATCACAAGAAATATATGTAATATTAATATCATTGTATTTTTTTTCAATATTTTTTATTTTATCTCATTTATTAGATTTTCTTCATATTACAATAATTTTTTTTGCTCATAAATTTATTAATAACTCTATAGTCTTTAATCATATACCTCATCAGCCTCATATAATAATATAACTTTTAAAATTTGATAATTTTGAAACTTTTTTCTTAATATTCTCAACTTTATGAATTTTTGGTAAATAGCAGATTCAATTTCTAATACCTATTTGTTTATAATTATTATTTGAATTAGAGCTTTTTATAACTTTATCCAAATTATAAAAATTTAAATCATCTATATCAATAACTTTTATATCAATATTTAATAATTCTAAAGATAGTACTTTTTGAATTCAATATGCTGATGATTGAAAGTTATCAGATACTACATCATCTTTTAATATAGAACAACAATTTTTTGTTATAATAGTAATTTTATGATTATAATATCATAAATTGCTATTATTTGAAGCAATTATTTTAATTAATAAAAGAAGATTTTTTGTATAATTTAATCATTTTTGTGCAATATCTTTACCTTCTAGTGTAAAATAATATATAATAGAAATTGAACCATTAATATCATCAAAAACTTTATAATATTGTTTATTGTAATTAATTTCATTTGTTGAAAAAAACTTTCATTTATTAATTTTTGTATCAAAGTATTTTTTAAATAATAAATTATCAAAGTTTTCCTCTGATGATGAAATAAAAAATAAATTATCTGAATAATTAGAAGTGTTTAATTCATTGAAATAGTTATTATTTTTATTCCAGGTTAATTTATAAAAATTATTAAGTTTATTATTTATCAAATCTTTATTTCAAATCCAATAAGACTTTTTATTTAGAGGATATCATGGGATACTTACTTTATTTCATTTAAATAATATATCTTTGTAATAATTATTTATATTAATATTATATCAATTATTATATAATTCAGATAATAAAAATAATATATTATAATTATTATTTTGTTTAAAATTAAGAAAATTTGATACTGTTATATCTTTTCAGGATAATACAGTATTTGCTATATTTGATAGAATATTTTTTGTTCAAATTTCAATATAAAATTTTCATCACAAATTATGAGATAATTCTAAAGATCCTTTAAAATTAACAGTTTTTCTTAAATGTTTAGTTAAATAATCTATTGATAAATCATCTTTTTTTAATAACCTTAAAGTTAAACTTGATATAAATGGTATACTTGGCTCATTTACTTTTGTTAAACTTATATTAGAATAAAATTTTATAATAATTTCATCTATAAGAGGAGAATGTCATGGTTTTTTAACATTTAGAATCTTTGTTTTTATATTTAATAAATCACATTTTTTAATTATATTTTCAATACTATTTTTTGATCAAGATAATATAGTCTGGTTTGATGAATTTATAGCAGCTATTGATACATTTTTATAATTATTTAAGTCTAAATTATTGTCAATAAATTCTATATCTCTAAATATAGATAACATTAAACCTTCTTTTTGAATAGAATCTAATAATTCTCATCTAAAATATACAATTTTAATTATTTCATCTAACTCCATCATTCAAGATATATATAATCAAGAGTATTCCCCTAAACTATGTCAAATGATGAAACTAGGTAATACTCATATCTGAATTAATAAAAATGATAATGAAATCTGATATGAAACAATAGCTAATCAAGAATATTTTAATTTTTTTAAATAGTTTCATGATTTATTTCAAAATAATATTTCTTTTATAGAAAATCATAATTCTTTAATTCATATTTTATCAATTTCATCTAACTTTCTTCTAAAAGATTCAAAATTATTATATAAATCTAATCACATTTTTTGATATTCACATCAATAACCTGTAAACATAAAAACAGTTTTTCAATTATCATTATTTAATAAGTAATTATTACTAGTTAGTTTTCTAATTAAATCTTCTTTTGAGCTAAATACAATTCATAATCTTTGATTATATTGTGTTCTTCATGTACATGCTGTAAAACAAAAATCATTTAAATTATCATCTAATATTTTTATTTTTTCTAAATAAGATTGTCTAAGCAGCTCTAAATCTTGTTCTGTCTTTGCTGACATTAACAGAATATTTCAATTATCTAAATTATTAGATATTTTTCAATTATTATATGAACTTAATGTTAGATGAACATTAGTTCATCAATATCAAAATGAACTAATTCAACAAAATCTCTTCTTACTAATATTTTTAGACCATTTAGTTGTTTCTGTAGAACTATAAAATATATCTGAATTATCATTAATCCATGAAGAGTCAGAATATATTTCCTTAGGAATTATATTATGTTTTAAACACATAATAGTTTTTATTAATCAAGCAATTCAAGCTGACCAAGTTAAATGTCAAATATTTGATTTAATACTTCATATTGCACATTTACTTTTTTTTCATTTAAAAACTCTTTTTAATGCTTCATACTCAATCATGTCTCAAATTTGTGTTGCTGTTCAATGTGCTTCAATATATTCAATATCTTCAATATTTATTCAAGCATTTTTTATTGATAAGTTAATTGCTTTTTCTTGTCACACTATACTTGGTGCAGAATATCATGCACGATTTCATCAATCATTTGAAATTCAAGATCAATTTATAATTGCATAAATATTATCATTATCTTTAATTGCTTCATCAAGATTTTTAAGTACAACTATTCAAACTCAATTTCAAAAAACAGTTCAAGAAGATTCAGTTGAAAAAGGTTTACAATATCAATCTTTAGAAAAAACAATACCTTCTTCATACTTATATCATTTTGACTGAGGTGTAACAATATTTACTCATCAAGCTATAGCCATATTACACTCTCAATTATTTATAGATTTTATAGCCTGATGAACAGATAATAATGAACTTGAACATGCACTTTGAACACTATAACTTGGTCATGTTAAGTTTAACTTATAAGAAACTCTAGTACATAGATAATCTTTATCATTTCATATCATATATTTGAAAGTATCTATTGACTCAAGAAAAGTTGTATTTCAATTATTTAACTCATTTTGTTTATTTAATATATTATTAAATAAGTAAGTACTTAATCAACATCATCAAAATACTCATACTACTGAATTTAAGTTCTTAAAATCATATCCTGCATCTTCCAGTGCTTGATGTGATTTTTCTAAAAATAACCTTTGTTGAGGATCCATTATTCTAACTTCATATTCAGAAAAATTAAAAAATCAAGCATCAAATTTATCAATATTATCTATTTGTCAGTATGACTTTATTAACTTATTATCTGAAATATTGTCTATATTTGATTTATCAATATGTGAAATACTTTCAGTTCAATTTTTAATATTTTCCCAAAACTCAAAATGATTTGTAGCTCAAGGGAATTCACAAGAAATTCATATAACTGCAATGTTATTAGTTTTATTCATATTATATTTTTTTAACATAATTAATAATCTCTGATAATGAAGGATATTCAAATATTAGTATTGGGCTAAGCTTTTTTCAAATATGTTTTTCAATTTTTAATACAAACTGCATAGCTAAAAGTGAATTTCATCATAACTCAAAAAAATTAGCATTTTTATCAGTTATTTTTCATAATATTAAATTCCATTCATTTTCAATCATATTTTCAAGACTTATATTTTGTTCTTCAATATCATTTTTATAATTTATATTATATGACTCTAAAGCTTTATAATCCACCTTTCAGGTTTGTGTTAGAGGAAAATTACTTATGAAATTAAAAGTATTCGGTATCATATATTCAGGTAATTTGTATTTTATTTCATCAATTATTAATTCTTCAGTAATATTATTATCAACTTCAATAAAAGCATTTAGAGTTATTATATCATTATCATTCTTTGATAAAACTGCACAATGTGTTACATTTTTACATTCTAATATAACAGACTCTATTTCTTGGATTTCAATTCTATATCATTGAATTTTTACTTGTCTATCAGTTCTTCAATGATAATATAATAATCATTGTTCATCAAGTGATCATAAATCTCAAGTTTTATAAATAAATCCTTTCTCAATAAATGGATCTATAATAAAACTATTATTTGTAAGATTATTACTAATGTATCAGTTAGAAATAGTTAATCATCATATATATATTTCTCATATTTCTCATATTTCAACTTGATTCATATTATTATCTAAAACATAAATAATTCAATTAGTTATAGGTTTTCAAATTGAAGGAAGAGATTTTTCATAACAAATATTTTTTCATAATATTTTATAAGCAGAAGCTACATGAGTTTCTGTTGGTCAATATTGATTCCATAATATACATCTTTTATTTTTTAAAAAAAATGATTTAATAATTGGAGAAATCTTTAATACTTCTCAAGCTGTAATAATTTCTTTTAAACTATTTATATTTTTTTTAACTAATACTCAACAAAGTAATTCTAATCAAAAATATGGAATAAATAATCTATTAACTTTATTATCAGATAATATTTTTGCTAATTTTAAAGGAGATTTTTTTTCATTATCATCAATTAAAACTAATGTTCATCATGTGCATAAAGTAGAGAATATTTCTTGAAAAGATACATCAAAATTTAATGATGCAAATTGAGATGTAATATTAATCTTTTTTAAATTTTTTCATGATTCTTTGATTTGCCATTTTATTAAATTATATAAACATGATTCACTCATTTTAATTCATTTAGGTCTTCATGTTGATCAAGAAGTATATAATATATAAATTTCTTGATTAAAATTTTTAAAATTTGATAATTCTTGAATTTTAGTATTTTTAAATTCTAAAATTGTATCAAATAAAATTTTTTTATCTCTATCTACTATTAATTTATCTTCATATTTTTTATCATAAATATATATACATGCATTTACATCTTTTTGTATATAACTAAGTCGGTCCTTAGGAAAAGTAGGATCAAGTGGAACATATGCTTTACCTGCTCTAATAATTCAAATAATTAATGCAATAGTGTTTATTGATTTATCTAAACAAAAGGCTATTGGTCAATTTTTATGAACATTAGTTGTTATCCAATTTGCTATTTTAATACTTTTTTCATTTAATTCACTATAGGTAATTTTATTAGTTCATTTTCATTCTATTATTGCTATTTTATAACTATTAAATTTAACATTATCCTGAAATAAATTAATTATTTTAAAGTTATTCTGAGTTTTATTTTTTTTTGGATTAATTAATAATGTCTCTCATAAAGTACTTGATTGAATTCTATCCTTAATTTCATATTTATTAGAGTTTATTACAGATATTACCTCTTCATAAATCATTACTCATGCTCATATTGGATTTCTAAGGAGTATTATTATATCATTACATGAATTATATATCTGATCTAATATCTCTTTTTTAAATTTTAATCAATTAGTCATAAATACAAAATCATAATTTCAATAATTAATTTTTTCTGCATAGTCATTTATATAAATAATTTTAGTGTTTCATTTGTATATTTTTTTTATAATTCATTTTGAATAATTGATAGATTCTTGATTTACATCAATTAATATCCATTCATTAACTTTAGGAAAATAATCAATTAATCAAAATAATGTTTCTGGATATGGTCAAGATCACAACAGAACTCATTTCTTTATATTTTCTTTTAAAGGAATAAGTTTTAATTCATAAGAAATATCTCAAAAATATCATTCTTGATTAAGTAAATTTTTATTTATAGATTTATCTAAATCAAACTTTTTTACAAAATCTACTTCTTTTTGAAAAATATAATCTCTCCATAAAGGTCAAAAAAAATTAGTTAAACTAATTAATTTATTATTACTAATATTTAAATTGTATAAATTACTCTTATCAAATTCAATCAAATAATTCCAAAATATTTTTGCAATATCATTAAAAACTACTTCTCAATTAATCAACTTAGATCTAAGATATATAAATTTTTCTATCATAAAATATATATATTAATAATTAATTTTTTAAAAATCATGTATATCAATAAAAAGCAGCTTTTTTATTATATATATATGCCCATATTTGATCTCAAAAACTATAATGCCACCATTCATGTGGATGATATGCAAATCATACTGATATCATGGCATTAAATAAAATTCTTCTATTTTTTAATGCTTCTTCTTCTGTAAAATTTAATAATTGTTCATGTTTATCTTCAAAATGACTTAAAAATGATTTATCTGTTGTATCATCAAATATTGTTCACATTTCAAGTAGTAATCAAGTTTTTTTATCAATAAGTGTAAGGTCTAATGCTCAACCTGTTAAATGTGGAGCAACATGCTTTTTTAAATCATTAATATCTTTTGGTCATTTGACCCAATATTTACTTAACTCGTTATTAATCCAAGTTATACTTTTATTAGGATATTTTTTCTTTAAATAATTAGGCACCCAATTAGAATAAAAATAATTTTGTACTTCAATAGGTCTATAAGCATCAAAAACAAATAACTCTAATCAAAAGTCATATAAAATTTTATTAACTTCTTGTAACATTTGTGCAACAGTACTACGAACAAGTAGTTTATTTATTGATCATGGTATTGATTGATAATATGGAGGATTTCTATCAGAATAATAATAATTAAATCATTTTATACCATAATTTGAGATATCAACCATTTTTTCTTGATATTTATCATTATTTTTATCAATTAAAATTTCTGAATAATTTTTTTTATCCAAACTTTTTACTTTTATATTTATTTTATTTTTTAATTTTTTTCTATTTGTTAGCATGAATATTAATAAAAAATATATATAATATATATTTTTTATTTTTTTCAAGTTTTACTGGCTCTTTTGTAACTTAAAAAGTCAATAAAATATTTGTAAACCATATTTTCCCCCTTCCCTAAAAACATAAATAAAACATATTTTTATAATATATTAACATATTATAATATGTTAATATATTGTTTTTCTGATTTTTTTTATTTCAATCTTGAATATAATTAATAAAATATTATAATAATCATAATTATATTTCAATATTACTTAAAAATGAAAATAATATTTTTTGATATATGATGAACTTTAATGGATACAACTGAAGATTTGTTTTCTAAAGTATCTGTAAATAAAGAAATTCAGAAAAATTTTAAAGAGCTATTTCAGTATGAAAAATCATTATTACATAATGATAATTTTAAAAGTGTTAAAGAGTTATTAAATACTTGTTGAAAAAAATTAAAAATTGAAAAAAATTGTGAGCTAAATCAATTCTATTAAATACAAGCAACAAACAAAAAAACTACTCTCAGGATTATACAATTAACAATATAATAGATACATTAAAATTAATCTGATAATTGTTTAAAAATCTTGTAATAAAATCTATTTGCATATAATAAAATTATAAAATATCTTATAATAAAAATATTATGAACACTAATTCCCTATATAGAATAAGCATTAAAGCAATTATAAAAAATAAAAGCTGAGATATTTTGCTAATGTATAATGATAAACATTGAACATGGAATCTTCCTGGAGGATGACTTGAGCATTGAGAGAGTGTAGAAAAATGTATAAAAAGAGAGATAACTGAAGAATTATGAGTAAAAGTTAATAAAATAGAAGTTAATCCAATATGATTTATAACAAGTGATAAGTGATTAAATAAACAGATGCCATGGATTTGAAACTTGGTTTATAATATAGAGGTTGAAAATTTTGATTTTAAAAAATCTAATGAATGTAGTGATATTTGATTTTTTAATACTGAAAGTATAAAAGATAAAAAAACTCCAGAAAATGTAGATTTAATTTTTAATATGATTTTTAAATAGTTTTTTATCAAAACTTATATATTAGTCATAAAACTCATTATTTTTCAGTGTTATACCAACATTAAGCATTAAAAAATAATATGCATCCTTTTCATTTTTGTATGATTCCCATATTGTTTTTATATCTTTAATAAAAGTATCTACTTCTTTACTTGAATATTCATATTTTATATTTATTGTATCATCTAGTAACATATTTTCTCAACAAAAATATTCAACAGATTTTCAAAGATTATCAATATTTTTATCATTTAATACTTTCTGAAACTTTTTTCTATATCATAAGGTTTTTATTAATCAATAAATTCTTCATAACTCTTTTCTATTACTAAAATTTAATCATATCATTACTTTTAATTTTCATTCCTTTAATAAAGGATATAAATATTTTAATGTTATATCTAAAACCCTTTCTTTTTCATTTTCTAATTCTTTAGACTCCTTTTCTGTTAGCATTTGTCACATAAAACTATCAAGTCATACACTCTCTTTATAAATATATAATTTTTCAATTATATATTCTTTTTGATTATCTGAATCAATAAATCAATCACATATTCAATATTTATCTATTTTTTCCATAATTTTATTATTTAGGTTTTATAAATTTTATTTCTTTTTTGGAACTTTTATTTCATTCATATTTAATTAACTCAATTGTTGCTTCTACATTATATCAATCATTACTAAATTTTTCTCAAGAACGAGAATGTTCTCTGTAACTAATTCTCTGTTTTCAATCTTTAGAGGTAAAGAATGCAACTTTATTTCAACCTTTTATTCTTTTTATTTCTTTAACCCATCATTTATTTTCTAATACAGTTACAATTTCTTGTGCCATAGTTTTAGTTCATGGTACTGTAAGAGCTTGTCATCAAGATCATACTGTTGTTTTAAATTCAGTTGATATATTGTAAATATCATCAACAGTAGTTGCTTGTGAGTATTTTTGTTGTACCCTGGTTCTATATACATTGTCAATTCATTTAACCAGTAGTCACTTGCTTAATTCTGGTTCTCTGTTAGATATTTTTGAAATAGTTCTTTCTATTTCAATTTTATTGTTTAGAGAATTTATTGTTGAGTCTAATCAAGTTCATTTAAAATCATCTACACTTACTTTTTTTGTTAGTAATAGCTCTCAAATTATTCAAATAGTATATCATAAAACTTCTCATTGATAATGATATTTATCTTTGTATATTCATTTTGCTCTATCTTGTTCTTGAAGTTCTTGAACTAATTTATTTGGATTACTAGTTAATTCTGATAAAACTTTTAATTGATCTGGTATTTCATATATATTTTCCCTTTCTTGCCTAATTTCATTATTCAATGCATTATTATACTGATCAATATAAGCTTTTGAAATAGAATCTCAAGTTTTTTTATAATTGTGCAAGTGATAATAATATCATACACTTTTTCAAATCTCTTTACTAGGCTTTACATAAATATCATCAGCTAAACTTACTACTTGCTTACCTGTATCTTCAATTAACTCTTTTCATCAACTTACTAATCATATAATAAAATCTTTTGTATTTTTTCATGCATTTTCTAACTCATAAAGTATTCAACCTGTTTTTATATTTCAATAAGTACTTCTTATAGTGTTATCTGGTGAATTCTTTAATTGAGTACTTTTCCATCTATATGTTACACTATCATCAAATCAAAGCTCTTCCCAATAAGGATATATGTATTCTATCTGTTCTTTCACCTGTTTTAAAAGTATTTCTGGATCTTTTGATATATAATTATTTTCAAGTCAATAATCTGGTGTAAACTCAGGCCAATCTTCTTCAAAGCTATCTATTATCCCAGGATTTCATGTAGCTTCTTATATAATTCACCTCTGCCAACTTTCAATATTATTAATTTCTGTATTAGATCATTGTTCAAAATTTGAATCATAATTATTTAAAGAGTCTCAACCAGCTTTTCTATCTAAATAATTTTGTACTTTATCATCAGGTATTTCTCAATCAATTATTTTTTCTACAGTCTCTTGTTCTAAATATAAATTTGAACTTTGTGGTAATAATAATCACTGTACTATCTCTGCTGCTAATTCATCATTTTGTATAGCTTTAATAATTTTTGTTGAAAGTTCAATTGATACCATAGGACTAATATCTAACACAACTGATCCTTTTTTTGTTTCTAATCAATATACAGTTATACTTCCTAGTGAATCCTTTACCATAATATTATATGTTGCTGGAGCATATAATTTTTCAAAATCAGTTATATGAATATATTTTCAATCTTTTATGGTAAAATATTGTAAATGCTCAGCATAGTTAATTGAATCAATATTTATTAAATTAGATACTCACATATCCAAATTTACTGCTAATAATGTTCAATCTTGATTTTTTTCTAAATAAGAGGTTCAAGGTAAAGCTGTTTTATCTATATATACTAAATGATCTTTATATACAATCTTTTCTTTTACTTCAACTATATCTGTATTTAATCAACTTATTGTTTTTAAATCAGAAAGTTTTAATCATGATAAATCTAATCACTTTTGACTAGTATTATCTCAAAACTTATACCTTAATCATAAAATTCATAGTTTATCATTTTTTAATCAAAGCTTTGAATTATCAGTATATCTTCACTCTATATATCAATCAATATCATCTGTAATGTTTTGAGAGTACTTTCCATAATATGATTGATAACTATTGTTTGCAGTAAATCATAAGTCAAAAGTACTATCTTCATCTGGTACATATGTTAAATTTAATCCAACCTTTGCTGATAAATTTGTTTGTTTATCTTGATTATAAAGTTCATTATATTTGGTTTGTTCTAATCAAATATTAAAGTCTAAACTTAAGTCTTTATTTAACTCAAATAACAATCATGATTCAATTAATAATTTTGATCATCATTTTATTCATCAATATACTCTAGTCCAATCATAATAGTCATCTGTGTTTTCTATAATATCTCATATTGTTCATAGTTTTACATCTCAAACATCATAATAAACTATAGCAGTTGTCATTTCTTTTAAAAACTCAAGTCCTTCTATAGCTTTAATGTACTCTATTCAAACAGCTTTCTGTGTCATTTTTTCAGTATAAGTTTTATTTACTTCTGAAAAATACAACTCTTGTAATTTTTTTAATAAACTTATTCAAACCTGTAATTTTCAATTATTTAACTGTATTCATTCTTGAATTAAAAATTTTTCAAAATTTGATCATGCTTGAATTCAAATATATGTTCAAAGAGTCCTAGATGCATTTAATAATTTTAAACTAGCTTGTATTTTATAATCATCATTTTGTAATCTCTCTACTCATAAACCATATCATATATAATTATCTTTTTCTCAACTATAATCTAATTTTAATACTCTATTTACTTTTTCTCAGGTTTCTCAACTATTTATCTTTAACTGTGAAGATATTTCTCAATGATTAATTGTATCAGAATATGTTGCTTGAAAATTACTAACTCAAAATAATACAGAAAAAATTTGTAGTTTAGTTTTCTTTTTAATTAATTGTTTTTTATTAACTACATTTTCTAAAATATTATTATTTTCAATTAGTATATTTTTTCTCATAGTTTATAATTTTTATAATTTTCTACCTCAACCTAACAACTCCCTTTTCCTTCTCCTTCATATCTTTTACAACATCCTCCATACCACCTTTACCAGTTAAAAACACTACATGTTTTTTAACTTCTCTTTTAACTATTTTTCTTTTTTTAGTTATTTTTTTTGCTGATTTTTGATTTATTTGTGTTTTTGATGTTTGTTTTTTTGGTTTATTCTCTATATAAACCTCTTCAGCTACAGGTGGTTTTGTTAATGAAGTAAAAGGAAAAGTAAATTCAAATCAAACTATTGTATCTTTGTCTTGACCATTTACTTCAGTATCAAAAGTTAAATCAACAGAAACTCAATCATTATCATCCTTTTTAAGCATATAACTTCTTTTTGGATTTACCATATCTATTATATCCATTACCCCCAAAGAAAAACTCTCTATTACTTGTCTTCATCATAAAGAGTCATCTACCCTATTTCTTATGTTATCAGCAACAGTTTGAGTAGAAATTGAAAGTCAAAGGATTGATCACAAAACAAGACTAGATTGCTTTGAATTAAAATTATTTTTCATAATATTTTTTAGTTTATAGATAAATACTATAAATATTTATTTTTTTATGTCAATTTTTTGTAATTAAAGGATATATATGCTAAAATATAAATAAGTAATTAATAACACCTTAGTATGGAGCAAAATAACTCTTTAAATCATCTTGAAGCTATGGAAGGAATAGATATTCAATCTACTTCTGATATTATTAATTGAGCTAAAGATACAATTAAAACCTGTGAAGAATGATGAATGCCAAATGCCTATACTTATAGGATGAGGAGAGGTTTAGAAGATTCAAGACAAAATACTATAAGAGAATATACAGAAATTAAAAATGAAACTAAGGAAGCTCAATTCTCTAATTTAAATTCTAAACAAGTTCAAACTTATATAGAAAACGCTATAAACAATAAAAGTATTACACAAATTGAAAATATTTTAAAGTATGCTGATATTAATTCTGTTATATCTGTATTAGACAATAGTAATTCTAATTGACCCTCTTATAACAGAGATTGATTAAATAGTAATGATATTACTAATTTCTTTAATCTAACAGAAGGTCTAAGAAATCCTACTTTAACTCAAAAATTAATTTCTAAGCTAGATTCTAATCTACTTCAAATATATATTGATAATGCTTTAAATAATAAAAGTATTACACAAGTTGAAAATATTTTAAAGTATGCTGATATTAATTCTATTGTATCTGCGTTAAACAATAATAACTCTAATTGACATACTTTTAATAGAGATTCTAATTTAAGTACTCTTGATAAAGGTAATTTCTTTAATCTAACTGAAGGACTAAGAAATCCTACTTTAACTCAAAAATTAATTTCTAACCTAGATTCCAATTTACTTCAAACATATATTGATAATGCTTTAGATAATAAAAGTATCACACAAGTTGAAAATATTTTAAGGTATGCTGATAAAGAAGATATATTAAATTACTTACAAAATAATAATTTTGAATCAGTAATTAATTGAAATTGAGACCTAATGCAATTTTTAATTCAGTATAAAAATCAAATACCTACTGAATTAACAGCATGGATAGGTGAAAATAAAGAAAAACTTAAAGAATACCAAGATACTAGAGAACAAAACTTAGCAAGCTTAAGTAGAGAAAAAGAAAAAAAGTTTACAACTTCATATCTTAGTAGTATAAATGATTTAGATACTCAAACTCCTAGTGAAAATAATCCATTTCAAATTAGTACTAACAATAATCAAACATCTGAAACTGAAAGTAGTTCCCCTATTAGTGATACAGAAAAAATTCAAACTACCGAAACTGAAAATAGTTCCCCTATTAGTGATACTGAAAAAACTCAAACTACCGAAACTGAAAATAGTTCTCCTATTAATGATACTGAAAAAACTCAAACTACCGAAACTGAAAGTAGTTCCCCTATTAATGATACTGAAAAAACTCAAACTACCGAAACTGAAAATAGTTCTCCTATAGATCCTATAGAAAAAAGAAAAATTTCTATGTTACTTGAAAGATTTTCTGAATCATGAAAAGATGAAATTGGTTGAATTAAAAATGAATTATTCATATTAATACATGAAAATCCTGAAATCAAAAATCTAGAAAATATAATAAATATTTTCTTTGAAAAATTTTGAATTAATGAAATAAACAATGAACAATTCAAAAATGATTTAAAAGAAATAATTGGTATAGAATTTTTAAAAATAGGAAATAAAACACAAGATATTGATAGTATAAGTGACTTACTTACATGAAAAATAACAAAAGAAGAATTTGATAAAAAAGTAAGTGAAAAGATGAAAGTATATGTTGAAGAAAGAGTGAAAGAAATAGAAAAAGATATAAACAAAGACAATATAAATGAAACTACAGATGATACAGATAATGCTACACAAGATAATATTGAAAGTAATTATGAATACTCTAATGCTATAGAAAATGATTGAAAATATAGTATAGAATTTAGTAGTGATAATTGAAAGGAAAACATTTCAATAACACAAGAAGAGTATAATCTAGTAGAAAACAATATAGAAGCTCGTGAAAATCTAATAGACTTTTATAACTTTTTCAAAGAAGTAAACTTAGAAACTGTGTGGGTATATAGAAAACAAATAGCTACAAGTATGTGATTAAGAGAAGTAAATTTTAATGATGCTAATTTTGTATCAAAATCTGAAACACTACAATTTTGAAAAAAACTTATTTGAGCATTGAATAATATGTTAAATGAAACAACAGATGAAAAAGATAAAACTGAATTAAATGAAAATATTACAACAATAGATTCCTTAAATACTGAATTAAGAGAGTTCTCTTGATCTTGATCTATGATGAGTGATAATATAACATCTACAATTGACTGAAAAGATAGGTTGATGAAAGTACTTAGACAAACATGAGTAATATGATGAGCATACTTTCATATTTGAGAATTTAGAAAATACTTGAAATAAAAAATCAGAAAATTTTAAAATTTTCTGATTTTTTATTTCATAATATATTCTCATTCCAACCTAAATAAAACCTTAGCAACTTCCCTATTAAAATGTCAGTCAATTAGTTTTATAACTATATAGTCTCAATGAGTATCATACTCTAGAGAATAGTTAGTTTGATTAATTGTATCTATTCTAGCATCTTTAAAAATTGTAAAGAGTTCAGATTTATTAAGATCTGAGATCCTATAAATAGATAAAGCTCAAGGATTATAAGTAGCTGTAGAAGGAGTAGAATAATAATTATAATTTGATTTATTAGTAAAAGAAACATAAATTCAGTTTTCAGTAATATTATCGAAATCATCAACTATTTTTACCTCTGAAATACTTTTTGCTCTTAAATATTGGTAATAAATATCTTGAGAAGCATCTGAAACAATGATCTTAGTAAATGATGAATCATTACCAGAATGAGTATAAGGCAATACTCTTGTAGTTAATGAACTATCTAATAAATCTATTTTTCAAGTATCTTCATTAACTGTAAGTAGATTTGAAGAATCTTTAGATAAAGTCAGTCATTTAGTATCTCAAGGTTCTACAGAAAAACTAAATAATCAATCAGCTGTGTAAGCCTTTAAGTCTCAGTCCTTATCTTCTAGAGAAATAATCTCTCATCATCTATACCTATAAAAATTAATAGGTTCATCTTGTAAAGCTTCATCTATATATCAAGAAATATCTCAAGCACTATAACTAGATATTATAGGACTAGGTGGATAAACCTCTAAATCAACCTCACTATATCAAATATTTCAGTTTGTATCTGTAATAGTTATTCAAATCTTTTTAGTAAAAGCTTCACTAAACTCTCAAAGCTCTACTTTCAATGAAATAAGGGATTTATCAACTATTACCCTAGTAGTATTTTCATCATTTTTAGTATTTCAGTCACCATCACTATCAACAAGTAAATCAAGATCTACTTTTACAGTATCTATATTTCTTATACCAGAATTTTCATAGATAAAGTTTGTTAAATCAAAAATCTTTTTTTGATAAATTGGTAATCTAAAAGTATTAAATGACAACTCAGGAGCACTTAAATCTGACTCTTTTTGAGGAGCTAGTAATATCTGTCTAGTAGAACTAGAAAAAATATTATCTTTAAATGCATTTATCTTTGCATAATAATAGTCATTATTTTTACTCTGTTTTATGAAATAGTCACTAGAAGCATATCATAGATTATATAATTCCCAAGATTTAGCATCTTCAAAATGTAGGTTAGCTTCAGAATTATCATGATAAAGTAAATCTATATATGAACTAGTTGATAGTTCATAGTTACTTCATTCATAAACTATTTTAGCTCAAGGAAGTAAAGGCTTACCTCTATAATTATAAATATCCATTCAACCAATATACTCATCCTGAACTCATTCTATGTATGCACTTCATGTAATTCAAGAAATATTTATATCTAAATTGAATTCAATATTTTCTGAATCATTCAAAGTCATAGTATAAGCCTCCTCTCAATCATTAACAGTATATACGATAGTAAAAGGATCAGCTCAAGAATAAAGTCTAGTTCATTTTGTAATTGTAACTATATTATTTGCCCCTATATCATCCTTTATATCAATTAATTCAGTATTTTTTAATTTAACATCACTTATAGTTCATACATTTTTAACTGTTACTAGATTTTTTCTCTTTGTATAAGCTGAGTTTGTTTCAAATATAGTAGTAGTATCAATATCACTCACAGCATCTACTATTGATTTCTTAGTAAATTCAGGAACATAGCTTGTTGTATTTTTATTTATAAACTTATCAACAATATTATAAAATGAAACTCTATATTTATTAATAGTATTATCACTACTAGCAGAAAAACTTAGATTTATACTACTAGTTGCATTTCAAACTTCAAGTGCATTATTTACTGATTCATAGAATATATCACCATTAAAAAATTTATTATCATCCTCATTTACAACTATAGGATTTTCTGTCACATATGACTTAGTCTTTGATTCTTTAAGGTTTTCTTTTAAGTAAAGTCTATTTCACATAAAATATAATAAATCTTCATCACCATCAGAGTCTATATCAACAACTGTTGTTTTTTCATCTCAACTTAACTCATCTAAGTAGTTAAATAATCTATATGACTTATCTTCCTCAACAACATAGATTCATTGGTACTTATATCTATAATCACTATTTGCTTGTGCTTCACAAGCATTTTTTTCAACAGTATTACTATTTACTGCAGATATATTAGCTAGTAGATTATCACTACTATTATTAACATATCTTTGTAATGGAGTTTTTATAGAATTTTTTAGATTTTCTCAAGCTTGTTTTAACTCATCAGTTAATCCATCATCTCAAGGAGTAATTAAAGCTTTAGCTTTTTCTATAAATTTCTGGTTATATTTATCCATTGTCTTTTCATACATCTCAAAATTTGAATCACTAGAGTATGAAACTTCTGTTATAACTGGTGTTTTTTCAATATCTTTAATTTTTTTCTTTAATGCTTTACCTTTTATAAGCTCAGTATTAATTATATTTTTTAAAGCATCAAATTTTTCTCTATTATTATCTTGTAACTCTTTAATTAGTTTATCTTCTTTAGAAAAAGTTCTATTTACTTCTGTTTCCCATAGTCTTCTTAGTTTTTCTGTTTTTGGGTTTGCAGTTATCTTTTCAGAAGATAATCATTCAAGCATTAGTTTTTTGAATTCTCTTGCTGTTACTTTTTCTTCTTTATTATCTTCCATGTAAGCAGTAAGCCTTTTTACATCACTCTCTACTCTTTTAACAAAAAGTTGTTTTAAAATACTTTTATACTCAAAACTATTTTCTAGTTCTATTCAATTTTTTGTTGCATTTATATCAATATGACTAGGTACCATATCTCTAAAATCAAGAGCATCTGCATCTATTCTAAATACTTCAGTAAAATCATTTGAAAAAGCATTAATAGGAGCAGCTATTTGTCTAGCCATTTCTACTAAGAAATCAACTTCAAATTCTAAATTTACATAACTAGTTATCTTTATAGCATCAATAAATGGGAAAGAAAACTCTGGCATACTCATATTAAAGAAATCCATTCCTAAATATCAGTTTCTCTCTGTTAAGAATGCTATTTGTAATCAAGCTCTATGTTCTGGATGAATTGGTAGTTTCTTTAATAAACATACTGCCTTCATTATTAGATCAACTATCTGAAGTATCATTTCTATAGCTGAAAGTAATTTTGGAAGTTTTGGTGGTGGTGGTAGGTCTGGAAGATTTATAGTTGGTATTGATGGTAAATCTGGTAGTTCTGGAATCTCAATCATAGGTAACACAGGTAGAGTTGGTAAGTCTACTCATAATCAAAGACTTAACTCTACAGTTGGCCTATCAGGTAGATGTAACTCTGGAAGCATCGGTAATAACAAAGGCTTAGTAGTTATATCATACTCAGGTAGTTGTACTGTCATTCAAGCTCTGATATTATGTAAATCAATAATTATATCAGGCCATTTTGGAAATTGTATTACAGGTATACTTGGAGCTAAAAAATCTAGTAATCAAAATTCTCCATCAAGAGAATCATACCTTTCATTTTTACACTCACTACATTCCGCTTCAAAATCTACAAATATATCAACTATCAATTGCCAAGATTTTAATATCGCTTTTATAAGAATATATAATTCAACCCATGTTTTAAATCTCTCACCATTTTTTCAAATCCGACCTCATAATATATTTGAAAGAGTCTCTATATTACAAAGTATTTGTTCAAGATATTTTTGTTTACCTTCTATTAGTCAGTTTATTTTTTCTGGAAGTCTTTTGTATTCTTGTATTACTTCTAAATTATTTCTTAGAGATCAAATTAAATTATCATATTCTATAAAAGCATCAGCATTAGCACTAAGTCATCCTGTTGAAGTCCAATTTCTTTTAGCTCTTTGTACTTCATCTTCCCATTGTTTTAATGTAGCTTTCCGTGATTTTATTGTTTTATTTAATTCAGTCTGAGAAATCCAAGGAAGAGTCATATCAACTGTTTCTTGTTCTAATTTTACAAGTGGAGTATTACCTATAAATTCATAAGCTTTTTTAATTCATGAATTTACTTTCTTAGCTTTTTCTCACCAATCTTTTCTTGTTTCCTCATCTAAATACTCATTATTCTCTATAAGATCTGTATCAATAGATATAGGTTCATCTCAAACTTCATTATTATATTTTAAAGCTGAAAAATCTCATTCAAGTATTCATCCAAAATCTGGAAGTATTACATATATAGTTGGAAAATCAGTAAGCTTGTTAACTATTTCCTCTATTTGTCTTGTAACCCAGTCCATTAACCAAGCTGGAAATGGTTTAATTCTTGTTTGATTAATTTTTATAATATCTTCAAAGTTTGAACCATCAAAACTAGATAAATCAACCTCAACCATAACATCCCCTCATCAAGAACTTTCAGTAAACAATGATCAACTAGGCTCTTCACTAAATACTCACGGTAAAAAGTCAAAAGCTTCCTCAACTGGTCATCTTTTAGTATCTTCTAAATAAGAAGAAACACTTTCTCTAGTTGGAGTTTGTTTTTGTTTCGTGTTTTCATCACTACAGTTTCAATTGATTATTCAAAAATTCTCTGCATAAAATGGTACTCACATAGAAGCTGGATCTCAATCAGATCAGTCATCTGAACACCCAAAAAGCTTAGCTGCAACAACTATACAATTACCTCAAGGTAAAAATGGAGAAAATGGTTTAGGAGGCATATCTCCTGCTAAAGCAGCAGGTCAAAAACAAATAGCAGTTCAAACACCTCATGTTAAAGTTGGAGTTACAAAAAATCTAACTGCATTAAAAGGATTCCGTGTTCCAAGCCGTCCTCATGCAGAATCAGGTCAACAAAATGGACCAGGTATAAAACCAGCAGATTCCATAGGCCAAACACTAGGTAAACAACATGGAACTTTTCAACATGTAGTTTGTTTTCATGTTAACCCTGAGAATATAGGTAGTCACTCATCTATTTTTGCTCAATCTCAAATAGTTTTTCAAAATATAACTGGATCATTTCAAGGAGCTAAAGGAGCCCGATTTAATGGCATGGCAAAACATGAAGCACTACCAAATCAACAACTAAGAGTAGTTAATAAATTATCTATTCAATCAAGTGCTGAATCAATTCATCACATTCATGATCATAAATCAACTGTAATACTTCCATCCATATTAAAACTATCATTCATATCAGGAAGTCCATCATTATCTGAATCAGTATTTATTTCTTCTAGCTTTTCTTCAGAATACTCTTTTAAATTATCAGTTGATCAAGTATTAGATAGTTCATCTATATAATCAGGAATACCATTACCATCTGAATCAAAGGTATTTTGTTCTAGTTCATCTGGTAGTTTTATTTTGTTCTCATCACAAACAGGTTTTTTAGTACCTTCATTATAGTCCCTAGCTGCTATTGATCTAAAAATATTTACTGGATTACTACAGTTTTTATTATCTGGTTTAATTATAATATCTCAATACTCATCATCTCAAACCTCACCCTTTTCAAACAATCATACTTCAAGTAAAGAATGCTTTAGTGCTCTTGTCTTTACTTCATAATATATAGTAGTAGATTCTCCATAAGCAAGCTCTAGTCATTCAACTAAAAAGTCATAACCAACTTGTCAATCAAGAATAATAGTATCTAAATCTGCTTCAATAGAGTTTTTATTTATGATAAATGCACTAGGTGTTTTTTCTACATAAACAACATTTTTTAATCTAGAAGGGCTAGTGTTTGTTAAAGTGATTTCAACACCTATTATATCATCTGTTTTAATTAATCCTCCATTTAAATCCTCAAATCTTTTTTCTACATCAAGTCAACTATAATCAGAATAATCCGATTTTAAGAAATAAATATTTGGGATTTCGTTTTCCATCCCTTCTTCTCAAGTAATTAAATTTTCAAAATACTCATCAACAGATCCACTTCAAGTATATACAAGTGTAGATCAAGAAGTATTCTCAACAAGTGATCAAGTAGAATAAGGATAAGCAACAAATAATAGATCATCTATTTGTTTATTAGTATAGGTAGTTTCTGGTGGTTGATATAGTCATGAAAAATATACAAGTCAATTATCTTTTCTTACTCATGTTTTTAATTTAATTCAATGTCATTCAGATACTTTAAGTTTGGTAAAATTTGGTTGTCTTGGACTTCATGAAATACCATAAAAAATATTTATTTCTCATGACTCATCTAATGTAACTATATCTGATACTCCATCATTATCCATATCAAAAGATGCTGTTCTAACAACCCTTCAAGCTAAATTAAAGCTTGTTTCTAAAGGTAATCTATAAAAGTCTTTTTTATAGTTGTTTAATAAAAATGGTAATCATTTATTATTGATAAAGAAAATATCATCATATCAATCTCAAGAAAAATCTCATGTTTGTATTAGCTCTGGATTTCATAGATCAACTACATTAGCTAGATTTCACTTAGATAAGTTTTGCTCAGCTATATCTTTATTTTCAAGTAATTTAAAGTTATTATTACTCTTTATAAGTAATATATCTTCTTTAGAATCATTATCATAATCAAATACTCTAAACTCCCTTGTATCATCATCAGTATCAACAATTTTTCAAATACTAGAATCAAAACTTCTATCTATGTTTGTTCATGGTATTTTGTTTTTTATCTTTTTAAGACTAACAACAGGGTCTCATAGTACAATAGTTCAAAAACTCATATAATCTCTAATTGACTCCCCTACTGATTTTCAAGAAGCAAAAGCTAATAGAGATTTATTACCTTCTTTCCAACCTATTCATGCTTCTTTAGGAAAATTTTCAAATCAATCTAAACTACCTCTGGTAAAATTATTCAAAGTAGTATCTGAATCAAAAGGATCTAGATAATGAATTTTTAAAATATCTTCACTTATATTTGTTCAATAAGAATTTGATTCAATATTTAATAATATAGCATTTTTTACACTTGTCTTTTTTGCATCAAATACTGAAGCATCTCTAGAAACATCTATTTTTCAATCAATAAAGTTTAATCATATTTCAGCAATAATATCTACTCATGATTTAACACTTAAAGATAAATAATTAGAAGTATTTTTATCATTTACTTCAAATTCTAAAGCTACTAATCTATTAATAGTACCATCATTATTTATTTCTAAAAAGTCTTTTCAAGTATTATCTCTTAAAATTAATTTATCATTTTCTAATATACTAGTATATGAAGCAGATAATGGATTAAGGAAAATACTAGAATTAGTAGTATCTACACAAGAACTAGTATTGTCACAAGATACAAGTTTTAATGAACTTGAATCAAAATTGTATAAAGCTTTTCAAATAAATATATTTAAACTAGCATTAAACATATTTAATACTAATTTGTCATCTTCAAAAACTGGTGTTAATTCTATATCTTGAGTTAAATCACTACTATTATATATAGACTTTATTCCTCCTGAAGTATTTAGTGATAATATATTATTAAAATTAAAAGGATTATTTAATAGAGAACTTACAGCTAATGCTCTATTTTCCTTTTCAAATAATAAACTTCAAGCTAAATAATCTTTTTGAGTTATATCTCAATAATTAGCTCATAATAAAGTTGTATATATAGAATTATATCTTTTTCAACTAAGCTTATCCTTATTCCAAAAATAAAATGTTTCTATTTTTCACACATTTTCCCCTACTCATTTTACAACTAAAGTATTATTCTCATCAGTAATAGTAAATGAATTCAAAGATAAGCTAGGATTTGTTCCCACTTTAAAATAAGCAACTCAAGGATTTATTGTACCATAAATTTTATAACTTGCTTTTCATTTATTAACCTGGTCTGTAGTTTTATCAGATGTGATTATATGACTATATTTATCTAATATTTCTAAATCAGTAATAGTAGTATTATCATCAAAAACTATATTATTATATCTATCTTTTAGCTCTACATTCAGAGTTGAAGAAGCATCCTCACTAGCTTCAATTTTTGATTTAGATAATATTAAATCTATTTTAATAGGTTTTTCAGGATAAATAGTAAGGCTTTCAGTTTTTATAGTAGATAATCATTCTACTTGGAAGCTTACATTTAAATCTGTAGTTGCTACAGTTTTTGTTTTAAATTCTATTTCTGCTTTACCTCATACTATATTTACATATGGATTAATAGACTCTATAAAATTAGAATCAGCTGTAAAATATACTCTAGAATCAAAATTACTTAAAAGATTACCTGAACTATCTTTTAATAATAGCTCATACTTATAAGTTCCACCTCAAACCACTACTTTATCGGATAATAAAGTAGTTTCTAAATCAATACTATCAAGTACTTCTATACTTGCCTCTGAAGTAGTTAATGTATTATCATTTGTATCTTTTAAAACTACACTAAGACTATTAGTTCATGAATTTTGGGTAGACTTAAGTCTAAAAACTTTATATCATAAGAAAGTATTAGTTTTTAGAGTTGTTAAATCATTATCTAAAAATACGACAGAATCTCATGAAATATCAAAATCAAGATTATAATATTCTCATGAAACAGGATTATCAAATTTATCATAAATAGTTACAAAATTTGTTGAAACATTTCATCATGACTCTAGTATATTTGAAGATAATTCAATATCTAATCTATCTGGATCTTCAGGTAATAATTCTAAGGTTTTTAGTGTTTTAAATCATGTATCATCAATAACTTCAATAGTATATGTTCCTGATTTTTGTATAGTAAAAACATCTCTAAATAATGATAAATCCTCTGAGCTTAAACTAAGTGTTTCAAGTACTTGTTTATCTGCATCTAGTAAATTAACAGTTAATGGATAATTTATTTGTAGTTTTGTTCAATCTTTACTTAGATTTTCTATAAAAAGTAAAGTTTTTTCTTTTGAAGTGTTAAAATTGTTAACACTATTTTTTATATCAGTAATAGTGTTGTTTGTTCCATCACTTAAAAATATATTTGAAAGATTATTTACTTTTAAAGAATTAACTCACTGAAAAATTTCTAAATTATCATTAGTGTTTTCTAACTTGTAACTAGTATTAAACAATCTGTCTCATCTGATTTCAATTTTTAATGGTTCAGATTCAATAAATATAGTCTCATTTCAAAAAGCATCATTTATCTTTATATGTGCTTGCAGGTAAATATTTGCGTCTTTAGATTTTGTAGATATTGAATAACTAGCCTTCCCTCCTGAGCTTCTAACAGCTAGATCTTTAAAAGTTACATAATCTGAAATAACTCACTTATCATTTAAATAAGTAGAATCTATATCAAAAACTGTTTTTGTATTTGTATCATCAAATAGTTTTGCCTTATCATCTGCTTCTTCAATTTTTATTAACTCAAAGTATATATCAGTAGCATTTGCAACTTTCACAACATTTCAATCTTTATCTTTTATAATAGAGTTAAGACTTGCTGTTTTATTGTAATAATATTTTTCACTATCAGAGTTTAACTCCAAAATAGCTCATGTTCACAATTTTTGTTCTAGACAATCATTTATACCATTTTTGTCTACATCACCACTACATTCCATTAACTCTTCCCTTTCTTCTGAAGATAACAAACTAGGTCAACATACTCCATCTGAAAGTGATATAGTTGGTGGTAACATATTACCAATCCGACACATAATTGCTGGAATCCACTCCCAAATTGGTACTCAATCTGGTGGAGCACACTTAAATGGAGATTCATCTTTTCTTCAAATATTTGATCATAACATATTTGAAGATAACTTAGTATTATCAGATAATATATCTGCATAAGGATTATCAGCTTTGCTTTCAGGATCAAGCTTTACATACATATTTGCTGCATCTCATACAGCTCAAAGGTAAGCAACTTCATATTGTTTCTTATTTCTTGGTAAGTAATACTTTTTATCTGGTTCTCAAAATTGATCTGTTAAATAATGATCAAATATAAAACCATACTTAGCAGATACTGAATTCAAGTTATTCCAATAAACAGAAAAAACTAAAATATCATAATAGCTTAAACTTTTAGTATCTCCTTCTACTGTAATTATCTTATCTTCTTTATTTTTTAGAATGGTTGTTAAATCAAAATCATCAGTTGGATAATCTCAAGTTTTTAAATGATTATATATAGTTAAATTATCACCAGATAAACTTGAAGGGTCATTATCTCTAATTATCTGATTTATTTCTTCTGATTTTTCCTTAAGTATTTTTTCTATTTCCTCTGATGTTTTATCAAGAGTAACTTCTTTTTGGTCCGTGATTTCAAGCCTAAATAAAGCTGGGTAATCAATTTTTATATGATTTCATAAAGGACTAAGAAAATCAACATACCTATCTTTATCTATTGGTAATGATTCAGGTATCATAGATCATACCTCTTCTTTTAGTTCTTCAGGATTTGGTGAAATATGTTTAATATCTGAAGTAATTTTTTTGTAATTAAATGTGTATACAGTTGGATTTTCATCTTCCATACAACTAGATGTAGTATCAGTTGTTTTTACAGCACTTCATCAAAGATTTAAAGTTTTTATTTCACATGGTGCTGAACTAGATAGAGTTTTATATTTAGTTTCATAATTAGTTCATCATGCTCTACTTGATCAATTATTATCAGTTGTACAAGTCCAACCAACTCTTTCTCAAAATGTTGGTATTCTATATATTACTCAACAAGTAGATCACTCATCAGAAGAGTCCATTATTAATCAATGTTTTTCTGCTGTAATCATATTATGATCTAAACAATCTAGAGGACTTGGTGTATTTGATGTATCAGAAATAGCTTTTGAACCTGATATATCAAACAAAGGAGTTATCGATCAATGTAGATCATGAGTATCTAAAACAAATTCTCAATTAGCTGTAGCATTGTCATCTATATTTAAAGGACTATTTCATCCCCACCAACCATAGGTAGATTTTCAAGAAAGTAAGTTTGAAAAACAATGAGTATGATCACTACTGGGCTCACTCATTAAAGTATTATTATCATCTACTGCTAAATGAATATTATAAGCTCTATTTGCTTCTACCAAAGTTCAAGAATTAGTGAGACTTCATCTATAAATACTACATTCTTTAGCATTAGAAATATTTGATGCTTTTTTACCATAAAGATAATTTTGTGTAGTAGTATTAGAACAAGTTGTTGATCATGACAATCCTCATGCTCTAGTATTAAAAGTTGTAGGAATTGCTATATCTTTTGAAAGTCAATTCTGTATTAAATCATCAATTTGAGACTCTAATTCAGTATTAATATCTTTTACAATCTCATCATTTACTAAATCAAGTACAGTAACTAAATAAGGAATCATATCCATATTTACTTGTGAACCAGTTCAGCTATATCTTCAGGCATTGTTAACATCTTTCCTAAAATCTCAAAGTGTTCCTTTAGAAAATGATTCAATAAATTTTTTTACTGTTTTTTGAATTATATGCCTTGTTTGAATATCTGGTACTTTTGATAAATCAGCAGTTGTTTGTAAATCTCATGCTTGTGATGCTAATTCAGGATTTACTTGTTCTAATAATTCCATCATAGTAGAATTAGCAGAACTTAGAGAATCATCTGTTAACTTGTTAGCAAGATCTTTTGTAAATCTACTATAAATTAAATCTTCTTTATTTTCTAAATATGCTTTATATCACATATAAGAAGTATAGTTTAAAGCTTTTTCTTCTCTAAATTGGTCATAATAAAAAACAAAAGGTTCATAGCTATCATTTACAGGAATATTATTATTTTGATTTAATATTCATTTAGAAAACTTAAAATTACCTGTTCCTGAATAATAATCATGATTTTTATCAAAATAGTCTTTTAAACCAGTAATATTTTGTTCATGACTTCATAAGTTTGGAGAAATAACTCAATGCCATATTTCTGATTTTAAGCCAGTAATATTTGAATCATTTTTTTCATATCTTAGAGTTTTTTTATTATAAATATATTTTTTATCCTCAAAGTCTGTAAAAGGTAGAATAGTTTTACTTGAGTCATTATTATCATATACAATTGGTAATTCAAAATCTCAAACAAGTATTGTTCAAACTAATTTTGATTCAAAGTCCACCCCACTATCTAAGGCCTTATATCAATCAAAATATAATCCTTCATTTAAACTTGCTATATTAAAAGCTTTTTGATTCTTTGAAATAGGAAGTATAACAACCTTTGTATTCTCTAAGACTCATTGTATATCTTTAGCATATCTATCAATATAAGTGTCAATTTCTGAGTAACTATCTTTATCAACTATAATTGAAACTAAATCATAATAATTTGAGTTTCAAGCCTCAACTGTAAGATTTTTAAAGTCCAAAAAAGGTATTCTTACTGTCATACTTGAAAGTAGAGTAAAAATAAGTAATCCAGATAAGAATTTTTGGAACCTAGAGTATGAAAAATTTTGTTTTTTCTTTTTTTTCATTTATCCTTTTTTAGAGAGTTTTCTTAACTTGTTTTTCTGATTTTTATTCTACTAAAAAAAACTCTTTTATCAAGAGTTTTTTTTATTTTTTATATCTCAGTTTTTCATCCCATAAATGGAACTAAAACTTCAGGTATTTTTACATTTCATTCTTTAGTTTGATAGTTTTCCATTATAGCCATTAAACATCTACTCATAGCTATAACTGTACCATTAAGAGTATGAGCAAACTGACTCTTTCATTCACTATCTTTATATTTTATAGCAAGTCTTCTAGATTGATATTCTCATACATTTGAACAACTAGTTACTTCTCTGTATTTTTGTTGTCATGGCATCCATGCTTCTAGATCATATTTTTTCATGGCTGGATTTCCTAAATCTCAACTACAAACATTTACTTTTTCATAAGGTATTTTAAGTCATTGCCATATTTCTTCTTCAACACCTATCATAAAATCATGTAGTTTCTTTGATTCATCATTTTTACAAAAACATACCATTTCTATTTTATCAAATTGATGTCATCTAAGTATACCTCTCATATCTTTTCAAGCTGATCATGCCTCTCTTCTAAAACAAGAACTATATGCTACATACATTTGAGGATTTTCTAAGTCCATAGTTTCTCATCCATGATATGAAGTAACTGGTACTTCTGATGTACCAACTAGATGTAAATCATCATCTTCAGGGTTTACTCTATATAATCCATCCTCTCAAGCTGGAAAAAATCATGTACCAAACATAGCTTTTTCTCTAACTAAAACTGGTGGTAAGATAGGATTAAAACCTTTAGAAACAAGTTTACTAACAGCATAGTTAATAAGAGCAAATTGTAATAAAACTAAGTCTCATTTTAAATACCAAAATCTAGCTCAACTTACTTCTGCCCCTTTTTCTGTATCTATCCAATCTTTTTTCTCTCATAACTCATAGTGTGGTTTAGGCTCAAAATCAAATTCAGTTGGTTCTAGAAATTTTTCTTCAACTACATTGTCATCATCTGTATCTCAAATAGCAGCTGTATCATCAAGTAAATTTGGAACTCTATAATATAAGTCTTTCCATTCAGCATCTACTTCTCTTTGCTGAGTTTCTAGTACTCATAATTTTTCTCACACTTCTTTCATTTCTTGTATTTTTGCTGGTCTATCCTCATTACTCATAGTAGGGATTTCTTTTGAAACCTTATTTTTTAATGCTCTTAACTCATCTACCTTAACTATTAATTCCAATTTTTTAGCATCTACCTCTAAAAATTTATCTAAATCAAGAGTAAGATTTCTTTTTTTTATTATATCCTTTACTAGTTCTGGATTACTTCTTATTATTTTTATATCTAACATTTTTATATTATTTATATATTAATTTCCTTAATTATAGTAATAAAAACAAAAAATCAACATTAATTGCTGATTTTTTGTTATATATACTTTTTCATAGCTATTTTAGCAGCCTTATCCATGGCTCTTTCTTTTAATACTTGTTTCTTTTGATAGGCTTTTTTTCACTTAGCTAGTCATACTTTAAGCTTTATCAGGCTTCAAGAAAAATAAAGCTCCAAAGGTATTATTGAGTTTCAAGCTTCCTTTATCTTTCAAGCTAGATAATCTATAGTTTTTTTATGTAAAAATATTTTTCTTTCTCTGTCTGTTTCAACACTTTGTTTATTAGGCAAAGCTTTCCATGCAGAAATATGCATTCATTTAATATAAAGTTCGTTATTAATAACTACTATATAGCTTCATTTTAAATTTACATGTCCATTTCTTACGCTTTTTGTTTCATATCATTTAAGCTCCAATCAAGCTTCCCAATTATCAATTATTTCATAATCAAAGTATGCTTTTTTATTTTTTGTAATAAAATTTGCTCATCATTTTTTCTTCATATTGTTTTATATTAACTTTCAAATACATTGTGTTGATTTTTTAGGATATACTGTATATCCTCTCATTTGAATACCCAATCCCATTTCATATAATCAAATAGATTATAAGATCCAGCTTTACCTATCACATAAGGATTTTCTCTTATAGAAAAATCTAAGTGATAGTCTGTATATTTCTTATCTGGTACTCAAGAAACTCAAACAGTACCTATATAATCTCATTTATTAATTATTGATCATACTCTTATATTTTCATGTATTCTATCTAAATGTCCATAAAAAACAACTTCTCATTTCATAGTCTTTAACCATACTTGATTTCATCTAAGTATATCTAAATTTAATGCTTTTTGAGATTCTGTTAAAGTTCAGTACTTTAATTTGTCAAAATTTTGCCATTTCCAATCTTTTACAACTCTTACCACTATAGCATCATCTAGAGCTACAGTTTTTTCACCTAGTTTTGTATCTATATCCCAAGAATGATGAATTCAATCAGTATAGTTTTGTCTATATGGTCTTCATGCATTTGGTAGTTTATCTTTCCTTGTTGGTAGTTTATGTCCTACAACAGGTACAATATACTTATCTTTTCTTTTCTCAAGTATCTCCTCTATTATCTTTTTATTATATAGAGTTTCTTTTAATATCCTATTTTTAGATAAATAAGAGTTATAATTTTTTTCAATTTTATGATTATATTTAGAGTATTTTTTATAAAGTAAAACTTTTTTATCAAGTACATTTTTTAATCTAACCAAAGAAGTAGAATTTAAATCAAGCATTTTTGATAATATATCATATTTACTAATCATTTTTAAGTCAAATTTATATACTTTATCATTATTAGCTTTTCTTAATTCTACCCTTGAAGAATCACAATTATCACCAAAAAACTTTAAGTTAAATGTATAAAAATCTCACATTTTTTGTGATTGATTATAATAAATATTACATTTAGAATACAACTTAAAACTACTTAAATCTTGTCATGATTTAAATACTAGTTTAATTGCATTAAGATTAACTGAATCTAGATAAATATTATCTGTTGTTTTATAGACTAAATCTATACTTGTATCAATTACTTTTTCTTCATCGATTGCTAAATCTTCTATTTCTGCAAATACAAGAGAATATCAAAAAAGTATACTTAAAAGTATAGTAAATAATATAGATAATATTAATGGTTTTTTATTCATATAGTTATTAATGTTTTAAGGAACTGATAGTCATTATAACTATTTTTCTATTTTTTCAAGTTAAAATACAAAAAAATAACTCTTTAAAAGAGTTATTTTTTAAATTATTATTGAGCT
>CAYFPB010000007.1:0-30431 GCA_964344895.1 uncultured Candidatus Peribacteria bacterium
TTTTTATAGTAGCTATTTTTCCAGATACACAAAATTTTTTACAGACTCATTTTTTCTTTATTTCCTTCCCTTAGACTTAAGGGAAGGATGCCTGAAAGGCAGGATGGGTTAATTTTTATTACTTTTTAATATATTTATTTTTTTATGAATTGCAATAATAAATATTATTTCTATTTCAGCTCCAATAACTTACACTCCTTATTTTCTGGATATCCTTTTTGTTTGATTGTTTGTTTTATTTTTGTTATCCTATATGATGTCATAGGATGTCATGATAATAGTGATCAAAGATTTTCTCACATAGATTCTCTTTGTTCAAAAAAATACATACTACATCAAACTTCTCATTTTAATTTATATAAAAACTCTAATCAGTATTTATCAGCTTCAGACTCAACTGTTTTTGAATATATATCAGATGTTCAACTCAATATAAATCATAAGTCCATATCTCAACCTATTCATAAAATAGATAATATTATGGCAATAGGAACACTGCTTACAAAAGCCTTAAATACATCCCTATTATCTATATGTCATACCTCATGTCATATAATAAAGAGCAAACTATTTTCATATTTAATATTATCTATTAGTGAGTCAGTAACAAGTATTGCTCATCAAGGTAAAGCATATGCATTTTCTTCCTCATCATTAACAACTGCAATATCATATTTAAAGTCTTCTCATAATAAATATTTTAGTTTAGTTGTTTTATCTTCATCTATACTAAATTCACTATATATATCTGGAAACCATTTTTTTTCATCCTCTATAGAAAAATAGTTAACTAAAATATTTGATAAAAATAGAAAAAATATAAATAATAGTACTATTATTCATACCATTATTCATATCCACTTTAAAAATATATTCAAGTCAGATTCTTCTGATACATTATGGTTTTTTTCAAGCTCTTTTACTACTATTTTCATAAATAAAAAGTTATTCTGATAAATTTAGAATAACTTTAATTATTTTCTTATTTTTTTCAAGAAATTATATTTTTATAGCAGTTGCATAGGCTAATACTTCTATACTTCCAACTTGTCATTTATTTCATTTAGCAATACTTGAAGTTTCTACTCTTAAGTTTGCTATTGCATTAAATCAATTAGCTTTTGCTTGTTTTTTTACTTTTACTATAGTATCTCTTCTTGCTCTATCAAGTAATGATTCATATACTTTCATTCTTCCTCAGAAAAAATGTATAAATCATGCTAAAAATCTTTTAAAGTAATCACTTGATAATACTATATTTCAAGTATATAAAGCTGTATCTCCTTTTGCCATTTCTAAAGCTTGAGTTTTTCAAAGTACTACTATATCTTTTAATTCACTTTCATCTTGTTTTATTTGTTTGAAATGCTTTTTTTCAGCATAGCTTCAAAAACCATATCATAATCATAGTAAAGAAAGTACTATTATTAAATCTATCATAATAATTATGTTATTTAACTAAAATTATACATTTTTTGTAAGTTTTACAGCTGTACCATAAGTGTATACTTCTGATGCTCCAGCAGCTACTGATGAAGTAGCAAATCTAATATTTAATATTGCATTTGCTCATAACTCTTCTGCTTGAGCTTTCATTCTTTCTATTGATTCAGTTCTTGATTCATTTAATAATTCTGTATAGCCTTTTAATTCCCCTCAAAATACATTTTTAAAACCCGCCATTATATCTCTACCTACATGTTTCGCTCTTACAGTACTTCCATTTACAAGTCCATAGTGAGCTTCAATTTTTGTTCCTGGAATATTTTCCAAATTAGACATTATCATAATGTAATAATATTAATAATTAAAATTAAGTAATTATATTGTATCATAATTTTCAAGAAAATTCAAAAAAGTAAGAAAATTTTTCTTACTTTTTGTTCTTTTTATAATACTCAGCTAAAGTCATATTTTTACTTTTTAGCTCTGTTGCAAGTTCTACTCATAAATATCTCCAATGCCATGGTTCTATTTCATAACCATCTACCTCTAGTCACTTTTGGTAGGTATTATGGTAACCATATTTATGAGCATTTTTATTTAACCACTGAAAATATTCTATTAAATGTTTTTTAGACATAAACTCACTATTTGTTGTTGTTTCCCATAGGTCAATAGCTAATCATGTCTGATGTTCTGAATGTCAAGCTTTAGCACAAAGATTGTCAGGACATCATCTATCTTTTATTCACTTTTGATATTTATAACTTCTATAACTACTTACTACCTTTATTTTTTTCTCAAATTTTTTATAAAAATCCTCTGACATTTTTTCTAAATACTGTTTTGCTATAGGTCTTAGTTGTCAATTACCTTTTGAATCAATTACATACTCTAAAGCTATATATTCTAAGTTTTCAGGAACATATTCTTTATCAACAAAACTAACATCTGGATTAACAAATTTTGTTATAGAATTATCTGTAATTAAATCATATACTTTTTTCTTATTTTTTATTTCCCTTTCAATACTTCATCAGTTTCTTAAAAAAGATATCTGACTACTTATTTCTTCAATACTTTCATTTTTCTTTGCTATATCCTCCCTTAGATAGCTAATTTTACTACTTTGGTTTCATATAGAATAAATAACCCAGAAAAAATAACTAAAAGCTAATATAAAAATAATAAGTACTCCATGTTTTCTTATAAAATAAAACATATTTTGTTTTTTAAATAATAAATTATAAATCGATTTCAAATCTATTTTCAACTCATAATAATATTTTTTTTACTATTTGCAAGATATCTTTCTTTTTTGTTTCTCTTCATATAGTATTAATAGCTATTTCAGCTTCTTTATGAAAGTTTGTATCAACTATTCTTGGATTTATTATATGTATTTTTTTTCATTTTAACTCATTTTTTAATGCTCAAGCAAATCATCTTAATCCAAATTTTGAAGCTTGATACACTGCTGCATATTTCATAAATTTTTTTCAAATAATACTTCAAATAAAGATTATTTTTGCTTTTGCTTCCAAAAATGGTTCTAATTCCTTTATAAGTAATATTGGAGATAACAAATTTAGATTTATTATTTCTTTATACTTTTCATCTATTCACTCTTCATATTTACCAAAATGACCTACTCAGGCATTTATTATTACAACATCTAAGTTTTTATCATTGTTTTTCAAGCAATTAACAATTTTGTTAAAATCTTCAAATTTTGTTAAATCAATGTTTAAATGTTTTATTCATTTTTCTTCAAGTTTTGTTCTAGAAATTCATATAATATTATTCTCCTGCTTTAATCATTCAAGTAAATAGTTTCATATTCATTTTGAAACTCCTGTTATTAATATATTTTTCGAAAACCCCTCTGCCTTTCAGGCATCTCCCCTTGTCAGGGGAGAAATATATTTTTGTAATTTTATTTTTACTAAATCTAAGTTATTCAAAATCTCTTCATTTGAAAACCTAATAATATTAATTCATAATTTTTCAAATTCTATACTTCTTTCTGAATCATATTCCATTCTATTATCATGTATTTTTCAATCTATTTCAATTACTAACTTCAATTCTGAACAATAAAAATCAGCAATAAAAAAACTTATCATTTTTTGCCTTGTAAACTTATATCACATTAATTTTTTTCATCTTAATAAGTTTTCCCATATATATTTTTCTGCTTTAGTTTCATTTTGTCTATTAACTCTAGCTCTTTGTTTTAATCTTGAATCATATTTTATATAACCTATTTCTTTATCCTTATTCATTTTATCTATCTTATAAATTACTTTATTATTCCTCCCCTGACAAGGGGAGGTGTCCGATAGGACGGAGGGGTTTTAATATTTTAGTATACTTAATTTTCTAAACATAAAATACAACTATTATCTAAGTCTTTAAACATAGTATAAAAAGTATTTCTAACTTTTTTTGATTCTCTATAAAAATCATCATTATCCAATTCCAACATATGCAATATATCTAAATCAGGATATTTTGAAAGTATTTTGTTATAATCTTTTTTTGTATACAAAAGACCAGAAGCAAATGTTGAATTTATTTTACATATATCAATTTTATTTTTTATATATTCTATAAAATTTGAATATATCTTTTCATAATTTTTTATCGGTAACAAAGGTAGAAATCTAATTCATACTTTAAATCATAAATTAAGAAGTTTATTTATAGCTTCCAATCTATCATCTAAACTAGATGTTCCCTTTTCATATTTATCTATTAATTCTTGAGGATTTAAAGAAAAAGCTATCTCTGTATTTTTTGGAATAAATCATAGGTCAGTTAGTGGTTTTATATTTGCTGATTTTGTTCTTATCTCCATATTAACTCAATCAAACTTTTCAAAAAAAGGAATAAATTCATCACAAAAACCTGAAAAACTACTCATAGCTAAAATATCTGAATAATCTGAAGAATAAAACCATATACTTTCATCTTGTAATTGTTCCTCCCCTGATAAGGGGAGGTTAGGAGGGGGTAATTTTATTTCTTCTATTTTATTTTCTATTTGTTTTTTTATATCATCATAGTTAACAAATATAACCATATTTTCATTTTTAAATGCTCATTTTAAATAACAATATGAACAATCAAAAACACAATTAAGGCTTGTTTTAAAAAAATAAGCATTTTTTGTATGTCAATATCAACTAGGCGCTTCAATTACTGATGAAGAATTAAGTTTTGCTACTACAAGTGATTTTTTTGAATTTAGATTTGTATAATTTTTATCAAATATATTTTTATAATGATCAATAAAAATAACCTGAGAGTTCTGAAATTTCTCAAGTAATTTTTTTGTATATGGATAATCTCTAGCTTGTTTTTCTATATATATTATCATTTTATTATAAAAAACCCCTCTGCCTTTCAGGCATCTCCCCTTGTCAGGGGAGAAAAACTTTTTTAGAATTATCCCTCCCCTGACAAGGGGAGGTTAGGAGGGGTTATTTTATCTTACTAAATAATCATCTAAAAAATTTTCTAATCATTTTAAAAAGTCTTTTTTATTTTTATCTTTGTTTTCTATATAGTATTTATCAAAATCATTGTTTACTAATGCTATATATCTAAAATATAATCTTTTAAAAATTTCTTTTTCAGAAAAGCTAAACTTAAATCTATCCTCATATGTTTCAAACAAATCATGATGAAACTTATATTTCCCTTTTCATACATTGAAATGATTTTCTAAGTAATCATTTATTTTTCAAAATAATTCTTTATAATCAATACTGTTTCTTAAACTATTTTCAGCCTTCTTAAAATCAAAGTTTTGTGTTTCTTCTCCTATTTTATCCACAGGTACTTTTAATATAAGTCTTGCTACAGAAAAACTATCACATACTTTTTCAAATCAATATGATTCCATATCTACAAATTTTTCCTCTCAAATTTCTTCCTGATCATATACTGGTTTTTCTGAACAAGCAATACTTTCCAACTTAGAAAAATCTATTATTTTTGGTACTATTAACTCTTTATTATTTGATATATTTAGAATCCTAGCAACTTGGAAGTTTTTTTCTCCCCCTGCTAGGGGGGAGTTAGAGGGGGGGCTATATCAACATACTCATATATTTATAACTAAGTCTACTTCATGATTTTCTAAAAATCTTGTTAGATTTAAAATCATATTATAATTTCACATTCATGTAGTCAAAAAACTGGTTTTTACATTTTGTAAACCCAGTTTCTTTATTTCTTCTTTTACAACATTTAACTCTCTTGATAATGCTGATACAATTAATATTTTATACATAATTCTTTAACTTAATTCTTTTAATAACCTTTCTGCATGTCACTTTGCTCTAATATTTCTATATTCATTTAATATTTCTCAATTTTTATCAACAACAAAGCTAGATCTTATTACTCACTGTACTATTTTTCAATAATTATTTTTTTCTCAATAAGCTCAAAGCTCTTTATGTAAAACTAAATCAGGATCTGATATTAAATCATTTTTTAAACATTGTTTTTCTATAAACTTTTCATGACTTGTTATACTATCTTTTGATACTCAAATAAGCCCTATTCCTTTTGCTTCAAAATCAGATTTTAAATTTGTAAAATCTATATTTTCAACTGTACATCATGGAGTATTATCTCTTGGATAAAAAAATAAAATTGTCTTTTCATTTTGTTCTAAAATTTCTTTTAGAGTTTTTGATGCTATATTTTTATTTGCATCTATTATTTCATATTTATTATCTAAATTCATAACTACTATTTTTTAGCTTATAAAGTTAAGCTATATAATAAAAAGAAAGCTTATAAAATCAAGTTATTTTTAATAATAACTACTATTACTGAAAAAAGTATCTACATTTTTTGCAATAAAATAAAATAAGTGATAAAATTATACAAATAATATTAATAAATATAAATATATGGGAAATCCTGAAAATAGACAATACCATGAAACAACAAAGCTTCCAGAAGCTACTTTGGATGCTAAGTTTTATTTAGATAATTTAAAAGATGAAGTAGAACTAACAACAAATGAAAAAAAACTTTATTATATAACTCAAGTATTAATAGCTAGAAAAGATGAATTAAAATTTGCTAGAAATGCCACTTCTATAAGTTTTATACCTTCAGCTGAAAAAAAATTAAGAATACAATACTTAGAAAAAACTTTAAATGAATTAAAAAAACTAAATTCTGAAGAAAGTGATTTTATAAATTCTCTAAGAGTAGTTTTTAATACACTAAAACCAAAAGATAAAAAACTAATTGAATCTTTATTAGAGACTCAGAATATAAAAGAAATGGAGTTAAAATCTCTAGAGCTAATTAGACAAGAAGATTGAAATGAACAAATAGAAAATATTTTTACAAATTCATTTAATCAAGAAATACAAATTTGAATAAATATTCTAAGAAATGATAAAAAAGCAACTAAGCAAATAGAAGATAAAACTAGATGATACCTAATAAAAGCCCAAGCAGATATATATACAAAAGCAATTGAAGAGTTTGAAACTAACAAAGAAGAATATATCAAAGGATGATTAAATTCTCCTGAAGAACTACATATGATAATGTTACAAGCATATAAATCAAGTATTCAAGAAAAACTAATGCTAGCTTATATTTCAAAGCACTATTTTGATGAAAAATGATGAATAGAAATACCTAGTGATAAGCAATTATTATGGGATGAATATGTAGATTCTACTGATGTAAAAGATGAATGGTTCAATATTTCAGATAATACTGAAAACTTCATTGCAGAACTACTTATGTATGACCTACCAACAATAGTTGTTTCTGGTTGAGTAGCATGATTAGCATGAAAAGCTATGAATAAATGATTAAAGGCATGAATGCTATCTACTTGAGTAGATACTACATCTTTTTGAGCTAGATCAGCATTATTTATATGAAAAGCTGCTACTGAATGATTAGTTTTTACAGCTACATATGATGCTGTAAGATATAGATCATGGTTTTTAAATCATCCTGAATGGTGAAAACATGTAGCATTAAATACTTTTTTCTTTGCTGCTGCTAGAGTTCTATGAGCAAAACAATTTACAAAACTAAGCCCTAATCTAGAATGACTAATAAAAACTTGAGCTGTATTACCAGCTGCAGTTGTTACAATGGATTTAGCTTTAAGTTATGAAAAAGTATTAAATAATGATCCTGATTTACAAGATGAATTAATATCAGAATTTTTAGTTCTTTCAATTTTAGGTTGATTTTTACATCTAGCTCCTAGTGCTATATGATGAATATTAAAATGAAAAGTTAATAAATATGAAATAGAACTAAATAAAGATAATGGAAAATGAAAAATAAACTGAAAAGATTTCAAATTAACAAATAAAGCTAGAGAAAAATTAGAAAACAGAAATAAAACAGAAACAAAGGTTGAAGCTAAAACAAAGATAAAAGAACTTGAAACAAAAGTTGATAAATTAAATGCTGAGCTAGAAGCTATAAATACAAAAGCTTGAAAAGCAAGTTTTATGACCCAAAAACTAGTTGCTAGATTAAAAGAATACAAAGCTGAAATAAATAGACTAAAATGAGAAAAAGAAGTAAAAATAAAAGATCTAGATAGGCTTGAATCAAAACTAGAATGAGCCAAAGAAGAAACAAAAGTATTAAAAGAAGTACTTGATGATATAGAAACAGAATTAGCAATAAGAAATAGTGAGTTAGAAATATCTGAGTCTTACTTAAGAATAGCTCAACAAAGAGCTAAAAAATTAGAAAATGAATTAAGTAATTCTAGACTAGATATCAGCCAAGCAAACAAAAGAATTGAACTACTTGAAAATTCTTTAAAAAATAATAAAGAATTATTAGAAAGAGCTGAAAAAAGTAAAGTTGATACTGATTTTTATATAAAAAGAGTAGCTGAACTAGAAGCCAACTTAAAAGAAGCTCAAACTTATAAAACTAAATTAAAAGATTTAGAACAATCACTTAAAGAAAGACAAGTTAATAATGAAAAATTATCAGAAAAACTAAAAGAACAAAAAGCAGAAAAAGATAGACTAAACCAAAATCTAGAACAAACAAATAGTACAATAAGAACAACAAAACTAGAACTTACAAAAGCTAGAGAAAAACTAGAGAGTGCAAAAAAAGATTGAAAACTAAAAGATGAAGAATTATCCTTTAGAGAAAATCAAATAAAAGACCTAGAAACAAGACTAGAAAACTTTAATAAAATAAAACAAGATTATACAAAAATAAAACAAGAATTAAGTATAAAAGAAAAAGAGTTATGAGAAATGCTTAATTCTCTAAAAACAAAAGATAATCAAATAATAGAGTTAGAACAAAAAAATGCATGACTAACAAATGAAATAATATCAGCAAAAGAGTCTCTAACAAATCTGAGAAATTCTTTAAATAGAATAAGGGATAGTAAATCTGAAGCATTTAAAAAACTAGAAAAACAAATAAAAGAAAAAGAAGCTGATATTCAAAGATATAAAGAAGCTGAGGCAGAACTAAATAAAAGTAAAATAGAAATCAAAAAAGCAGAAGAAGCTGTAAATAAATTAACAGAACAAACTGTAAAACAAAATGATAGATTACTTACTAAAAGAAAAACAATAGAAGCTCTAGAAGCAAAATTTGCTAAACTAAGTAAAAGCTTAGAAAAAGCTAAACAAAATCTTGCTAAAAAAGAAGCAGAATGAAACAGTAAAGAAGTAGAGCTTAAGAAAGCTATGTTAAAAATTGAAGAACTAGAAAGAAACTTAAAACAATTACTACAAACAAGAGTACCAAACCTAGAAGATAAACTAGAAAAAGAAAGAAAAAGAAAACTTGATTTTTCAGGACTTGAAACAAAAATTAATAAATGAGAGGACTTAGCTAAACAGGCTAATAGTGAACTTGATGAACTTTTAAAACAATTAGAATCTTTTTAATTATTTATGAACAACTTAGAAGCTAGACATAATCAAGAACAAATAAAACAACCATCTAAAAAAGATGGTGTTTTAGATTGAACAAAAAAAGCATTAGCTGAATTAAATAATGAGACTATAGATGAGACACTAAGTGATCAAGGAAAAGTAAAAAAATATGAAGAAAAAGTAGAATCACTAAATTTTTCACTAGAATCTTTATTAACAAAACTAGCAAAAGCTTTCTGATTATTAAAATGACTAAAACTAGAAAATAAAGAATTAAAACAAAAAGTAGAATCACTAGAAAAAGTAAATGAATTTCAAAATGATGAATTAGAAAAACTAAGACAAGAAAATCAATTACTAAAGGTAGAAAATGAAAGGTTGAAGAAGCAATCCATCCCCTCACCATTACATTCTGAGGTACTTCCTTTACAAAAGGAAGAAATAAAAAAGAATAATAAAATTTTAAAACAAGAAAATATAGAATTAAAAAGACAAAAAGAAGAAGATCCACTAATTGCTTACCTAAATAATTTTCCAAATAAAAAAAGAGAATATTTACCAGACTGAGTTGAATCATCAACTTATATATGACAAGTAGAAAAATACTATGTAGCAAATCAAAACTTGGAAAGCTATGATTACTGGTTAAATAAACATCATGATTGAAGTTTTTCTCTAGAAATAGATGACTGGTGAAATAATACATTTATAAAACTAGAAGAAGCTCCAACTAAAGAACAAATAGAATTTGTAAGAACTAACTATGAAAAACTAGAAACTTCAAGCTTTTCTTTAGCTCCTTGAGATATAATGAGCTACTCCCTTTTTGAAAAAATCATTAATAATGATTTCTCTGGAGAATATTTCATTCCTAGTAAAAGTGAATTAACTAAAGAAAACTTCAAAGAACCAAAACAACAAATAGGTTTATATAAAAACTGATGAACTACAGAAGCTATTTATCTAGAAAAAGATAAAAATAGTATTACTTGAGAAACAAAATACTTAATTGAATTTGATAATTCTTGAACATTTATGGACAATAGAGAAACAATTAATACTAAAAATTTTCCTAGCTATAAGCAAATAAAACAATCTATAGAAAAATGACTAAGTAATTTATAAATTACTTAGTCATTTTTTATATTTATGTCTACTATATTTCACTTTTCTACTATTTCTCAACTGAAATCTTTATAATCTGTAATAGCTTGTTCACAAATATTTTTTAAAAACTCTCATCTATATTTTTTTACTCAATGAGTCATTTTTTTTCAGTCAGATTTGAAAAAATTTATATTAATAATTCTAGAGTCTATATCCTTAAAATCTATCATCTTAGCATAACTATTTGGTAATAGATTTACTATACAATCTGGATTTATTTCTTTTATTATTTGAGTAATTTTATCTCACCAATAATTATATAATCACTTTGTTTCAATTGGTAATTTATAATTTCATATTAAATCAAGAGGCTTTACTATACCATACATTCATGATAAAATATATACATTTTTCTGAAAAAAATCTTTTGCTGGTTCTGACATATTATCATATCATATAGCATTAAATACTACTCAAGAATATCTGTTTATAGCCTCTAAAAATCATCATTTTCATATATTTTTATTTAATTCTATTCACTGATTATATCTTTCTGCCTTACATTTTAGGTCTTTTTCTGTTGCATTTATTGCTATGTTTATAGGTTTTTCTAAATCATAAGTTAGAGATTCTTTTTTATGATCTCATCCATCATTTTTTCATTCTGATGGAGCTAGTAAATATATAGTTTTCATATTTAGTTAATTAATATTTAAAACATCAAACTTCATGATCACAAACTATTCATATAGCTTGCAAATAAGCATAAATTATAGTTGATCAAACAAAGCTCATTCACCTGTTTTTTAAGTCTTTAGATATTTTATCTGATAATTTAGTATTAGCTGGTATTTGCTTTGTATTTTTAAAATGATTTTTTATTTGTTTATAGTCTACAAATCACCATATATATTTTTCAAAACTTCAAAACTCCTCTTGTATTTTTCTAAAAACTTTTGCATTTTTTACTACTGAATTTATTTTTAATTTATTTCTTATTATTCACTTATTTTGCATTAGTTTATCTATTTTAGCTTGATCATAATTAATTATTTTTTCTAAATCATAGTTATCAAAAGCCTTTTTATACTCTTTTCTTCTTTTTAAAATTGTCTCCCATGATAATCATGCTTGAGCTCCTTCCAAAACTAAAAATTCAAACAAAATATTATCATCATGTACTTCCTCTCACCATTCAAAATCATGATAATCTACATATTCTAGATTATTTAAGTTTAACCAAGCACATCTTTTTTTTGTCATTTGTTTATTTCATTAAATTATCATAATCTACCCATACTATTGCATCTAGATGCAATTCTGGAATTCATAGTTTTTTACTTAAATCAAAGTAAAACTTATTTATATCAGTATATTTTCAGCTGTATTTTTCAAATAAATTAACTAATCTTGAATCAATTGGTATAGTTATATTCTGAGGAAAATAGTTTACCTTATCAAATATATTTCTAGCTCAATAAGCAAACATTTTTACTGCAAAAACTACAGTTTTTGCATCCTTTTTTTGCTTCATAGTACTAGCTAAATCATCTCTTAGTTTTTCCATATTATCATAATACTTTTCTTCCTGTCATCTAAATTTTTCTAAAAATGGTCTTAGTTTTTCAAGTCTCTTTATCTTTGTATCTATAAATCTTTTATTATTTTTTGATTGTTTTATAAAATTAGCTAGTTTTTGAATTAACTCCTCCCCTGACAAGGGGAGGTTGGGAGGGGTTACAAAATAACTACTAAACTCCTCCCAGTAATCCTCTCATTTTCAAGATAGTTGGTAACAAATTAATGCATTTGCTAAAATAAGTGATAAATATAGTTTTTTATCACTTATTTTATTATTTAATTTTTCTAAAGCTATAAATTGTCTATCTTTTTCCTCTATTTCTATAGCTTCTTTTATAGTATGATTTTTTAATTTGTTATATAAGTCTTGCATAATTATTTATAATTATCTTTACTAACACTATCATCCACACTATTCCCTATACGTTTATATAAATCATAATAGTAATCTACAAATAATCTTAAACTTTCTTCTTTTGGTAGATAATTTCAGTCTTTTTTGATTGTATAGTCTCATAAAAACTCCATAGCATCTATTTTTTCTAGATAGGTATATATAAGCTTTTTATAATTAGATATATACAACTCTTTTAACTTATAATAAGTTTTAGAAGAGAAATTAAATTCTACTTTATTTTCTTTAAAACTAATAATTTCAGATTTTTTTAAAATACTTAAGTGTATAAGACTTTCACAATAATATGGTTCTATTTCATTTACTTCTCTATATTTTAATAAATTTATACATCTAATAATATGATGAACTAAAAGTTTTTTATTAAAATCTAATAGTTCCTCCCCTGCTAGGGGGAGGCTAGGAGGGGGGCTCATAAAATACATAATAATTCATCACATTGTTGCTTTATATTCCTCGATATTTTTATATACTCATGTCTTTTTATTCATTATTATTTCAGTATCTAGATCAAGCCACAAAGTATGTCCATATTCATGACCTATTGTTTCTATATCATATATTTTATAAAACTCTTTATCATCTCAAAATAAGCTTTTTCTATAATCATAGAGTAGTTTTTCTTCAAATATTTCTGAATCTATTTTCATAAAAGGAGTACTTCTTTTATTCTCTAAAACCATTTCTGGAAAAGCAAATATTTTTTTTCATTTAGCTTTACTTATTACTTCATCATTTGGTACTACTTGTGCTGAAAATAATCATGTTAATTCACTTGAATAATAAAGTACAGGGCTTGTAAGATAAAGCTGTACTCTTTTCATATTACTTAATGAATAATTATAGCTAGAGTTATAATATTCTCTACTTTTTTGTCTCCCTTTAATAAAGGGAGATGCCTGAAAGGCAGAGGGATTACTACCTATATCATCATAAAGTTTTTCATACATATTTTCTATAGATTGTTCCACATCACTTTCAAAAACTGTATTTATTATTCTTAAATCCCATTCAGGAGCAACGGCTTTTCTATATTTATCTTCATAAAATTCTAATGGATGACCTATTTGAAAAGGTGTTTTAATAGACATCCATGCTTCATCTACTTTTGCCCATTTTTCAACTAATAAACTAGTATCATTTTCTAAAAAAGCTACTTTTATAGCTTTTAGATAGTTTATATAATCATCTTTTGCACTATATATTTCATCTTCTAGACTAGATAACTTTATTATAAAACTATCTAACTGCTTTGTAATATCCAATATTTCTTTAGGAAAAACATCTACATAAGCTTTATTTTTATATTCTCAATTTTCAAAAACTAATGCTGAATATGATCTATCAGCTTGTTCACCACCATGTCCTTTATCAAATAAATCATTTTTATTTAAAAAATCTATGATTTTATCTGAATCATTATCAAACTTTTTTTCTAAATCCTTATTTATTCATTTTACTATATGATTTCTCCACGGCATAAAAAAATCATTAAAAGCAAGTCATACATTAGCTACTCATTTAAATATTTCCAGATAAAAAGGTGTAAGCAAAGCTTTTGCTTCTATAACAGATATTATAACAGCTTGTATTTCACTATGAAACTCAGCTACAAATTCATATGATTTATTTATTTTTTCTTGTTTCCACTTATCATGTTCCCCCTTATTAAGGGGGATGTCATTTATGACAGGGGGATTTTTTTCAAGATATAATTCTAAAGCATTTTCATGTAAAGAAACTATTCTAGTGTAGGCTGCAAATCTAGTTTCTTCATTTTTTTCTAATCATAAATAATCAAGAAAATCATCTAAGTGCCTTCTTCAATCTGTTTGATTTTTTACTCCTTCATAAATAGAGTGCAAAGATTTTTGTAAACTATTATATAGTTCTATTACTTGTTTTAAATTTTGTTCTAATTGTTGTTTGTTCATAATTTTATTGTTCAAATAAATAATAAATATATATTTAGACAAAAGTTTTTCGAAGCTCACAAATTAATTTAACTAGTTAATCTCAAAACTTTTTTACTAAAATATATTTATTATTAACCAGATAAATTATCATCAGCTACTCTATACTTAGGATCTTCAAGTATATTTACATCAACTATCTTCTGAGCATTTTTTAGTAATTTTCTACAGTCCTCTGATAAGTGTTTTAGATGTAGTGTTTTTCATTTTTTCATATATTTTTCTGTTAGAGAGTTAATAGCCTCAATAGCAGAATGATCCATAACCCTAGAGTTTGCAAAATCTATAATTACTTCTTTTGTATCACTGTTAATATCAAAAAGTGTCTTAAATTTTTCTATAGATCCGAAAAATAAAGGTCAATCAAGTTCATAGTGAGTGATATCTTTTTTGTCTACATATTTATTTACATATATTACTTGTGATTTTTGCCATGCAAATACAAGTGCAGAAATAACTACTCATGATAATACAGCAATAGCTAAATCTCAAGTATAAACAGTTATAAATGTAACAGCAATTATTACAAAAGCATCTGCTCTTGGTATTTTATTCATCATTTTTATTGTTGGCCATGCAAATGTTCATATTACTACCATAAACATTAGTCATACTAAAGCAGCAAGTGGTATCATAGATATGTAACTTGTTGCAAAAACAACTAGTAACATCAAAAATACTGCTGCTATGATTCAAGAAACTCTTCACCTTCAACCATTTGTAATATTAATCATTGATTGTCATATCATAGCACAACCTCACATAGCACCAAAAAATCAACAAGTAGTATTAGCTACTCACTGAGCAACTGATTCTTTACTTCACTTACCTCTTGTTTCTGTTATTTCATCTATCAAACCTAAAGTCATAAGTGATTCTGTTAGTCATATTATAGCTAATACAAAAGCATATGGAGTAATTATATATAACATTTCTATAAATGATTTATCTATTTGAGGTATATGAAAAGTTGGAAAACTAGCAACTAAATCTTTATAACCATTCTCAGCTAAATATGAAGCTACAGTCCTAGTATCTTCTAAACCTGGTACCAATATAACAAGTAAAGTCACAATAACTATAGCAACCAATCAAGAAGGTACAGCTTTAGTTAACTTTGGTAAAAAATGTATTATAAGCATTGTAGCAATAATAAGTAATCACATAATAATGGCCTGACTTCAAGTCAACCATACTCAATCTACTTTAAACTGCCCTACTTGAGCTAAAAATATAATTATTGCTAAACCATTAACAAATCATAGCATTACAGGATGAGGTATAAGTCTAACAAATTTTGCAAACTTAAATACTCAAAATAATATTTGTAATATTCACATAAGTACAAGTGTAGCAAACAAGTATTCTATTCAATGCATAGCAACCAAAGACGTCATTACAACAGCTAAAGCTCATGTTGCACCAGAAATCATACCTGGCCTACCTCAAAACACAGCTGTAATAAGTCCAACTATAAAAGCAGCATGTAATCATACCATAGGATTTACTCATGCCACAAAAGAAAAAGCAATTGCTTCAGGCACCAAGGCTAAAGCAACTGTTAAACCAGATAATATATCTGTTTTTAATTGTTTTTTATCTGAAAGTTCACTAAATATTCATTTTTTTCTTAAATATGTTAATAGTATCATTTACTTCTATTTTTTAAAATCTATAAAATATGTTATTTTTTTATTACTTCTAAAGTATCTAAATCCAGTTCTATTGTATACTCTCATTGGACCCAAGGATTATTTATAGAGTTAATTATAATTTTTCAATCAGTTTGTTTAGTTTCACTATAGTAATTTATTCTTCAATTTTCATTTTTTTCTACATTTGCTCATATTATATCAAAAATTTTAATAGTTTTCTTATTACTTGATGAATAATATAAGTAATTTATTGGAGATTCATGTCAACTCATTTCAAAAAGAAGATCTCAATTATCATAGTAAGTTATAGCTGGACTAGAAAATTCATATGTAAAAAGTGAATAATTTATTTTCTTTATTATTCAAGACTCCTGGATTTCTACATAAGATAAGTTATCCTCAAAATCATTATATATCAATATCTTTTTATCTCATAAGTCTAATATACTTGTTCAATATGTTAATCATAAACTATACGTATTTCAATCTTTTTTATATCAAATATTAATATCATAAGTAGCTTCATCTTCATTATATATTTTTTTTATGCTCTCAAGTTTAGTTATATTATCAAAATTATAATAATTTAGATTAAAAATTCTTTCATATATACCATTTTTTGAATATCATCTTATTAGATATTTATTTTCTCCCTCCTTTATGTTATTCCACTTAGTAGAAATATTGTATGTAAACTTTGACTCTCAAGGAACATATTTATTTAAAAAATAAGACTCCATATCTCCATCCCATATTACTTCTATTTTTTCTACATCATTTATTATAAGTCAAGATAACTTATATTCTCAATTTTTAGTTCTATCATTTCAACTATTATAACTAGTATTAAAATATATTTTTGAATAATTTTTTACTCTAGGACATTCTCACACAGGAAGTTCTAAATTATAACTTATATCAACTGCCTTTGGAAACTTTTTTATTTGTTCTAACATTTCAGTATCATCCTCTGGTTTTCTACATAATCATTCCAATTTTTTAGGTTGTTTTTCTATTTTTTCTGTTTCTCATAAATCTAATACTTCTAGTATTTCATCCTTTACTTCTACAGTTTCTTCATCTATTTTTCTACTTTCCTGCCCTAAACTATCTTCTCACAAGTTTTCATGTTTTATTTTATTATTTTCATATATTATTTTTAGTTTTTCATCTTTTGTAATTATTTTTTTATTGTTTTCTATATTTTTATTCTCTACTTGTTCTATTTTGTCTACTTTACTCCCTTGTTTTACAAATTCTATATCATAATTATCAAAAATATAATATACCCCTCATAATAAAGCAACAAATAAACTCACTTCAAAAAGATTTTTTAAAAATTTTTTTATACCATATTTCTCCATAATTTTTTCAATTAAAAATTAAAATCATTATATAGAATATAGCTTTTAAATAAAAATACAAGTAAAAATTGCATTTATATGTTTTAATAGAGTTATTATAAATATATTTTAACCTTATAATTTTTATGAATAAAATAAAAAAATACAAAAAATCTATATTATTTTTTATAATACTTTCTTTTTCTTTTTGTTTTTCATTTATTGTAAAAAGTAATTTTGACAATAATATTTATACAGAAGTAAAAAATGCTTCAGAATATATAAAAGAGATAACAAAAAATGATAAAAGCAATATATCTAAAATAAAAAAATATTATTCAAAGATATTATCTTTTATGGATAAAATAGAAAATACTGATAATGACAAAATAAAAAATATATACTCAAATGTAGTAAAAAAAGAAATAAAAAATATATATTCTGTAAATAAAGATATTAGAATAGTAAAAAAAATTGATCAAGACTCTGTTAAAATGTTATATTTTCTAAATAACTCGAGTAAAAATAATACAAAAAATATCTTAGATGCTTCTGCTGTTATTAAAAAAGGTAATTTAAAAGAAGAGTTATATATAACATATAATAAAGAAGAAAAACTTATTGATTCTATTGATAATTTAAAAACTAATACAACTTTTTCAAAACTTGAATTTTCTCCTTATAAAAACTATATAATTTATACTTTAGTGTGAAAATGAGTTGATACAATAAAAGTTTATGATATAAAAAATAATAGAAATATTTTTACTTCTACTAAACCTGATGTTTATTGATTTAATAAAAATGAAACTAGTTTTTTCCAATGTAAAAACTCTGGCAAAATGACTTGATTTGTAAATATATTATCTGTACCTGATATGTATTTAAATCACGATTTAAAATATAAGAAATATGTAAAAAACTGTGAAAATAAATGATCTGTTCTAAATTATATTTTATCAGATACTATTACAGACTCTAATAATTCAGAGAAAAAAGTAGAAAATAAAAAGAAAAAAGAAAATCCTAATATAATTGCTACTGAAGCTAATTATTTTACAGATTACTTTACTTACAAATGATATAAAAAAATTACTAATATAAATAATACGATATTAACTCTTAATGCATCAGCTGTTGTTAAAAGAACTAATATAAATGAAGAATTAGTTATTACTTATAATTGAAAAGAAAATCTAATTTATTCTATTGATAAATTAAAAACTGATATTCGTTTTTCTAAGCTTGAATTTTCTCCATATAAAAGGTACATAATTTATACTTTAGTATGAAAAGGTGTTAATACTATAAAGATTTATGATATAGAGAATAATAGAAATATTTTTACTTCTACTACTCCTGATGTTTATTGATTTAATATTTCTTGAGATAAGTTTATTCAATGTAAGGATTCTAATAAATTAAAAGGATTTGTTAATATTTTATCTGTTCCAGACATGTATATTTCTACAGAGTTACAAAATAAAGAATATGTAAAAAAATGTAAAAACTCAAAAAATATTCTTGATTATGAATTATCAGATACATTAACTGACTCCAATAAAGTAAATACTAAAATAGACAAGAATAAGAAAAAGAAAGATAAAAATATCTACCCTACAGACTCAAAAGTTTTAGAATGAATAATTGATTATAAGTTACAAATTATTGATTTTTCAATTACTCCAGTAAATAAATAATAAAAAAATAAGATAGCCTTTTTGCTACCTTATTTTTTTATTATTATACTTCTATTTTGCATTCTATCCCATTTTCTCATCCATTCAATTGTAGGATAAGTATGTTTTCATGTTTTTGTATCCCATACTATTATATGAGATGGATTATTAACTCATCATTTATATCACAATAGATAAAAAGCATGTTCTCAAATAAGTCATTCATGTTTTAATAGTTTATTTCACTGTTTATAATACCACTCTAGTTTCCTTTGAGAATTTAGATATTTACAATAATTCTTATTTTTTGTATCCTCATATTTAGCAGTAGTACAATAGTCTCACCATAATTGAACCATTTTTCATTCATTTAAAGCTTTTAATATTTCTGTTAAATGATCTTTATTATTATAAGTTTTTGTATAGTTTTTATTTGTTATTATTTTTGTTTCATATCTAAGCTTTTTATAAATTTTATCAATTGGTTCTTCAAGAACTCAATATCAAGTATAATTATATTGTTCAGCTTTCTCTCAGTTTGGAAGATTACCTATATATCAAACATATCAAGCATTTGGGTTTCACCATATTTTTTTTCAATTTATTATTTCTGGTAATCTATTATAATAAGATTTATCAAGCATTTTTTCAAAAAAAGATTCTGCTATTCTCTTTTTTTCTAAATAAGACACTATATCTGCTGTAGCTGATATTTCACAACTTAATGATTTTTTCTGAATTCTTTTATATTTTATTTGTTCTGATATATCCAATTGATCCAAATATTGATACTCTACTTTTGATTCTAATATTTTTTTCTCTTTATTAAGTTTATGTAATCTTTTTACTCTTTCTATTCTTATTTTCTTTATTAATTTTTTTATTTGATTTTGAATCATTGTGTTTCTTTTTTCTTTATCTATATTTTCTCAAGCATAAGTAAAAGAAAAGCTAAATAATAAAAATAGTAATAATAAGTACTTTATATATTTTTATTTCATCAATTAATTATTTAAATTTTACTACAAATATGTTAACACAATTTTTTTTTAATAGCAAAATTTAAACTATTTTTACTATATAATATTTTTTATGACAAAATTTTTGATAAAATAAAAAATATATGATAAAATAAAAATAGTTTTACAAATTTTAAAAATATATATAATAGATGATAAGAACAAAAGTTATTACATATACAATGGCATTAGTCCTAATGGTAGGAGTGCCGGTTGTTAGGTACTATGTAAGTACTCCTGACACAAATGCTTGTGTTTTAGATTATGTTGATAATCTAGAAGAAAGTAGTTATGAGTGATATATGTATGATATCGATTGAGTTAAACATATTGAGCCAGGAAACTCAAATTCTGTTGAAAGTTTAAAACAATACGAAATATGAAAATCTCATGGATGTATTATGGCTAGTGATAATCTTTTTAATGATATGAATAATACATTTTATTGTACAGTTACATATCTTATAAGAAATAGTCCTGCTCCAGAAAAGATGAAAGAACCTCTTTGAATATTAAAAAGAGAATAAACTTTGTTCAATATTTATTATGTAATTATTAAACTATGAAAATTAGTCCGACTGTAAAAAGAAATATTGCTTTAATGTCAATAATAATACTTTGTACTATTACAATTATTTATTCAAACTATTTATTTATCCAACAATCTGTTACAGATATCGAACAAACTCTACTTGAAAATGAATATGAGAAAATTGGATGAAAAGAAAATTATATGATCATGCAAGAGCTTCAAAAAAGAGAGATTGTAGGATATATTGATAAAATGAAACAAGAAAAACCTGAATTAATTAAAGAAATCCTTGAAGAAAAAATGTGAAGTGAAGATGGTACAAAATACCTAAAAATGGATACAAAAATTATTAATGATTTAAAGAAAAATACTTCTATACTTTGAAGTACAGGTGCTACTGTTTCAATAATAGAATTTTCTGATCTAGAATGTCCTTACTGTATAAAGCATCATAAACAAGCAGCTCATAAAAAAGCTTTAGAAGAATACCCAGAAGATGTAAACTTTGTTTTCAAAAACTTCCCTCTACCATTTCATAAAAATGCTAAAACAGAAGCTATTGTAGCTAAATGTGTAGAAAAATTATCTGGTAGTGAAAATTATTTTAGTTTTATTGATACTGTTTTTGATAATACTCAAGGTGGTTGAGAATGAATTGAATTAAGTTTTCTAGATAAAGAAGCTGAAAAACTAGGAATAAGTAAAACAGATTTAGAATCATGTAAAACAAATACTGAAGTAATTGCTCAAGTTGATAGAGAGTTCAAACAAGCTGAACTTCTTAACTTAAGCTCTGTTCCTTCAATAATAATAATAAATAATACTACTTGAAAACATGCTATTTTTTCAGGAGTAACTGAATATGAAAAAATGAAAGGTGTAATTGAATACTTAAAATAAAAAAATGACCATATGGTCATTTTTTTATTTGTTATGAATTATGAAAAAACTAGCTACTACTCATACTGTTTCAGTTCTAAGTATTCTTTCTCATAAATATATATTTTTAAAACTATTTTCATTAAAAATATCTATTTCTTCATCTGAAAAACCTCATTCTGGTCATACAAATAGATTTATTCCTTTTGAATAATCTAATTCTACATCTTTTATTGCTATAGAATCTTTATTTTTTGTATGAAAAAATAAATTTTCCCTATCTTTAATGTCTTCTAGATTTATATTATCCTCAATAATTAACTCAGGTATCCTTGTTCTTCCTGACTGCTCTACAGCTTCAATTATTATCTTATTAAGTCTTGTTATTTTATTTTCTGATAAATTCAGTTTTTGACTTCTTTCACTTCTAAAAAAATAAAATCCTGTTACTCATACTTCTACTGCTTTTTTAATAGTATACTCTATTTTTTCAAGTTTATTTGGTAGAGCTGCAAATATATTTAAATCAAAGTCTATTTCAGAGTTATTTTCTAGTTCAGTTTGTTTTTCAAGATATATTTCCCTTTTATCAATTGATATTATTTCATAAATATAATCCAAATTATCAACTCAATTAAAAAAAGACAACTCTTCTCAAGTTTTTATTCTTAATACTTTTATTAACTGATTTATTAAATCCTTATTTTTTATAGTTATACTATCATCTGTTTGTTCCAAATCTGGAAAATAAAATCTTTGCATAATTTTATAATTAACAATTATTTTCCTCCCTAATTTTAGGGAGGCTATGTGGGTTATAATTAAATATTAAAAAACTCAAATAAAAATAAAAATTTTATTTGAGTTTTTGTTTTTATCTAGGCATTCCATAGAAATCTAATCCTTTACTATCAACCATTGATTTTGTTATAAAATTTTTCTTTTTACCTTTTATAAAAAATCCTCTATCATCTATTATCCCTTGTTCTTTTAAGTTTTCTATGTTTTTAGTTTTTAATTTCTTTTTAGGAAATTTTTGTTTATTTTCAAAATAGTGTGCTCTTGCTTTATATGATTGATTCTTTCTTACTTGTGGATTTTCATTACCCATAAAAACACTGTGATCAGCTTTTTTCTTGTTTTTTGCAAGTTTTCTAGCTGCAGCTTGTTTTTTTACAATCCTAGATGTAAGTCCGTGACTATTAGCCATAAAATTTAAAAATCAATATATAAAAGATAAGCTCCATTTTAGTATTTTAAAATGGAGCGGGGGACGAGGTTTGGCGCCTTACAGGTCGGCCATCCGTTTTAATTGCTCTTATTCATCGCAATTAAATTTTGCTTTCGCAAAACCCTCCTATTCAAACCTCACAATATATTTGTTAGTCTGAAATGTTTTTTTACTTATCACTGTTTATTCAGTTTTTTAATGGAGCGGGGGACGAGGTTTGAACTCGCACACCCAAGGGTTGAAGCCTTAGTACACTCACTCTTTTATGTTACCCCCGCATATGTCACTTTTTTAAAAGTGCTAGCACATTGTAGTAATTTTATAAAAATAGTCAAATATTTTTTTGTTTTTTTTCAAAAATATAGTAAAATAGTATATATAATAAATAAAAATCTAAAAAAATATGTTTGATTTTGATCTAAATAAAATACTAACAAGCCTATACTCTTCTATAATTGAAGGTGTAGAGTTTTATCTTCCAAAAATTGTTTGAGCTTTAGTAATTATCTGAATCTGAATAATTATATCCATTGCTGCTTATAGATTTGTAATGTATCTTTTTAAAAAATTTAAGATTATTGAACTAATTGATAAATTAACTATTAGGTATGATAATAAAAAAGTAAAAAAGACAAATCTAATAAAAACAAAAAAGAATCCTGATATAAAAGTTAATAAGATTTCTGATAAAATAAAAATTGATGAGATTACATCAAAAGCTATTTCCTACTATATATTCCTAGTTTTCTTTAGACTATCTATAGTTGTAATTTGAATAAAAGAAGTAGAAGAATTCTTATGAGACTTACTTACCTATCTACCAAGCTTATTTATAGCTGTTGTAATTTGATTTTTCTGAATAAGATTTGCTAACTTTATTCATAATGTAATATATCATGCTCTTGATTTAAGTAAACAAAAAACTGCTAATATTGTAGCTACTTGAGCAAAAATAATTATACTATTCTTTACTCTTATGGTAGTTTTGGATAGAATATGAATAGCTACTGAAATAACAAATACAATTCTTATTTGATTTATTTCAATGCTATCTATTGCCTGATGACTAGCTTTTTGATTATGATGAAAAGATATTGCAAAAGAAATACTTGAAAGTTTTAAAAATAAATAGAAGTTCTAAAATTAGAACTTCTATTTTATTTGAAAATAATTTCACTTATTATATATTTCTGTAGAGTCTGGATTAGTTATAGCTGGAAATATTATATCACAATTTCTTAATTTTGTATTAAAATCAAGCTTTAGATTACAAGGACAACTATTACATATCACATTTCATAATATAGCATCTGTTCAACTATATTCACAACTTAATCATAAATCATTAGAACTACAATATCAACTACTATTACATGTCTCATTTGAGTTACAGTCACTATTATTGTTACATGTTTTTTCTAGTATTGGACATCAATTATTATTTAACTCTCCTTTTACAAGTGGACATAAATCTGTTGAATCAATAATACCATCAGCATCTGAATCAGCTATAATTCATGAATCAGATCAATTACTTTGATCACTATTTAGTGCAGATCAACTAGCATCATTGTTAGTTGATGTTCAATTATCAGAAAGACTAGTATCAGTATTTAAGTCATTTCTAAAATTATTAGAATCATCTCATACATTTATCACCAAACTAGCTTTAGCAATATTTCAATCACTATCAGTTATAGTCAATACTACTTCATAGCTTCAATCATTTTTATATATATTTTGTCACTTGTATCAAAATCCTTTGTTTCAATCTCAGTAATCCCAACTATATCCATATGGTCAATTCCCTCCTGAAAATATTGCTTCAAGATCTACTTTTAAAGGTCCACTTCATGATATAGGATTCGCTTCAATACTTACTTTAAAATCATTATCTCAAGTATTTTTATTATTATATACTTCCACTGTATTTATTGTATTATATACTTCTGCTGTATTACCACATTTATCTACTACTCTATGATACACAGTCCAACTTCCATTTCATAAAAATGTATAATTATCTATATATTTTCAATATTTTTTTAATTCTTCTCCTGTATCATTATTGAAAAATCTCCATATATATCAACTAGGATCTAATACTCCAGATTCACAACTTGTAATAACATTACTTGAAAAATCATAAGTATTTTCTCTATCATTTAAATATGACTTCTCACAATTTGTTTGTCATTCACTACAGTTTTTATTATAGATATCTATGCTTAATGCTATATTAGCATTTATATTACTTGAATCAATACATGAATTAGCTTTTAGAGTAACATATGCTATTTTTAAAAAGTCTTGTTTTGATATACTTTGTTTTGGTCTTATTTTTCAGTCAACTATTTCTACTAGTTTTAAGATTTCTTCATTTCAATTATTATCTACTTCTAATACCTCATACTCAAGAGCTTTTTTGAAATCTGGATAAAAACTATATACACTTCCATCCAAGTTTTTGGGATGTACATCATCAGACAAACTTTCAGTTATATATCAATCCCTAATCCTTTGTCTTATTTCTTCTGCTTCAGCATTTGTTAGAATTCAAGATGCCCTCAATATAATTGCTATTGCTTCTTCTAGTATAATATTATTATTTGGACAAAATGGTTTTTCTGCTTCTCTATACGTTCAGTCTTCACATGTTGTTCATGGATGATATCAAGTTACAAACTCATTTTTATTAGCATCTGCTATACAATAAAAGTACTTGTTCTCATTTGTTATATCATAAAATAATTCCTCATTTTCATATTGTTGTATTAGTTCATAGCTAGTATTTGGACTTATACATTTTTTACATGTTACTTCTGTTAATATTCATACAAACTCATCACGGGTTAATAATGCATGAGGGTTAAATCTTCAATTACTGTCTGGTGTTATCATTCATTTATCATATAGTACTTGTAACTCATCCAAATATTTATAATCTGAATCTACATCTACAAATACATCTTGAACAGGAGCTGTTGCCTTAACAGGCAAAATGAATAGTGAATAATGAATAATGAATAATAGTGTAATAAATAGTATTTTTAATGTTTTCATATTAATTTAATTTACTTTTAGATGTTTTAATGGTTGTTATTAATAATTTTATTATTTCCTCATAATCATTATATATTGATTTATAATCATCTTTTTCAATATAATTACTATCTTTTAATAATTCTAACCAATATCAAGTTTCATTTATTTCTTTTAAAGCTATAGACATTTTATTTATAAAATCAACCTTTGACTGAGCATATTCTCATTCTCTAACCATTGCTCAAACAGATGTTCATGATCTCAATATTTGTTTACTTAAAATATATTCATTTCTTTCGTTTAAATATTTATATAATTTTATTATCCTTAAAGAAAATAAATAGCTTTTTTCCTTTAATATATTTCTCTTATTATTCATTATTATTTATTAATTATTCATTATACTGAGTACATGACTATTCATGCTGCTACTGAAACATTTAGTGACTCTTTTTTTCACCTCATTGGTATTATAACAATTTCATCTGAATAGTCCAATATTTTTTTATTTACTCATGATATTTCATTTCACATTACAAGACATACTTTTTCTTCATCCTTATTAAATAGCTCTCTATAGTCTATACTTTTTTCATCTAGCTCCACAGAATATATTTTATAGCCCTCTTTTTTTAATTTTTCTAACACCTCTATTGGTTCTCTATAATACTCCCAATCTATCCAGTCCTGAGCTCACAATGCTGTTTTACTTATATCATTTCTAGGTGGAGTTGGACAATGCCCTGTCAATATCACCTTCTCAAACCCAGCTCAATCACAATTCCTAAATATAGCCCCCACATTTTGCATAGATCTAATGGAGTCTAACAATACTATTTTTGACATATAAAAAATAACTAAAATAAAATTTCTTTCATTCTAGTTATTTTTGTTTAAATTGCAATTTAAAGTAACCATTTCCATATTGGTATCACTTTTATTATATACTCATAGTCTGATATAACATACTCTTGATTATAAGTTAAAATATATCAAGTTTCTAAATTGTGTTTCTGCATTACTTCTTTCAATCATTCTACTTCTCTCTTTTTTGTTGATTCATCATCTAAACTATATGAAACCTGTATCGCTTCTGTTATTTTTCATTTTTCTAGTACAACAAAATCGCATTCTTTTTTTTCTTTATAATAATATATTTCCTTTTCTCTTCTTTTTAACTCCATAAAAACAATATTTTCTAAATATCTTCATATATTACTTGAAAAGCTATATCATAATAAATTAACAAAACCTGTATCTATAGAATATATTTTTTTAGGATTAATTAATTGAGTTTTTAATGAATAATCAAATTTTTTAAGTTCAAAAAATAAATATGTTTCTTTAAAGTATGATATATATTTTTTTATTGTCTCATATGATCACATTCATAGTTTTCATAATTTATTTACTGAAAATAGTTTTGTATCATTTGATAAAAAGTAATATGCTAATTTTTTCAAATCATCTATATCTCTAATAGAATATCTTTTAGCTATATCTTTGATTATTATTGTATCTAGATATGATAACAATGTTTCTTTTATTAATTTTTTCTCTCAATTTAATACTATTTTTGGAAATCATCAATACATTATATATTTCTCAAAGTTTTTTCTTATTTGTTTTTCTTTTCTAACTATATCCAGCTTATTTGTTATATTAATTCCTTTAAATGATAACATTTCTTTAAAACTTAAAGGATATACATTTATAGATAAGTGTCTTCATGCTAGTGCTGTTGAGAATTCTTTACTAAGTAACTTTGAACTAGATCCTGTTATAAAAAATTGAATATTTTTCTTTTCATAAAATTTTAATACCCATTTTTCCCATGCTTCTACATTTTGTACTTCATCTAAAAAGATATAAATTTTTTTATTTTTATCTGGTTCTATATAATAATTATATGTTTCCCATATTTTTTCTAATAAATTTAAATCTAATTTTCAAAAAAAGTATGGTTCTTCAAAATTTATAAACAATATATTTTCTTTTTTTACTCATGATTTAATTAAGCTTTCTATTTCAATAGAAAGCAAAGTTGATTTTCATGATCTTCTTATTCACTTAAGTACTATATTTTCATCTATTTTTTTAAATTCTCATATTTTTCATAAATATTCTGACCTATAATAAGATTCCTCTAAATCATTATTCCAATAGTTCCAAAAATCTAACACTTTAAATAGCTCTACTTGTTCCATAGTATAATAGTAAGGATTATATAATTACTTCACTAACATATTAGTGAACTATATTGTATATTATATCATTTTCTTCATTTATTGCAAATAAAAAATAACTAAAATAAAATTTCTTTCATTCTAGTTACTTTTATCTAAATTGCAATTTTATTATTATCTTACCCACATAGTTCAACCAAATGCATATCATATAATATGTCCTTTCCATCAATAATGGAAAGGAGTACCATTCCTTCAATAAATACTAAGTCTCTCCCAACTTGTATCAGATCAAACATTATTTGCAGATAAGTAATATTTCCGATCATCAGTATTTGCAAGATTAGTATAGCTTGGACTTTCTGAATAAACATTTGTAACATATTTACAATCTGCATCATTAGTATCAGCGTAACTTGTTCATAAAGTACATGATCTTTTACCAAAACGTTTTACATTATATGTTTCTGATTCTATCATACGTATTGCTATATCTTCACCTGTTGTTCATTTTATTTGATTCATAAATGTATCAGAAAATTTATGGTGTACATTCGTTGCTGGTAAAATTGGTCTAATTGAGCTAACTGTTCATTGTTGTCATGTTGACCAAGAATGACCAGTTCAATTACCTGTAACTAAAACTAATGTCCATCATCCCCCATCTGTTGTCATATCACAGTATACTTGTACAGATGATAATACTCAAGATGGTTTTATCCAATACTCTCAATCTCAAGTACTTGCTCACTTTTCTAAAATATCTCTACATGACAACCCTGGTTTTGTTGAAATTTCTCATAATTTAATTGATATATCAGCAATCATTGCATCTACTTCAGCTTTTGTATATGTATTATTAACCTTTGTCTCATTATTAATTACTTTATCATTAACACTCTGATACCACCCTGCACCTATACTATCTCAAGTACTTATTGTTTGTGTTGTTACTGTTATTATATTTGCTGCATATACTACTCAGAATAGTGTGATTCAAAAAACTAATGCTCATACAAATGATTTCCCTATCGTTTTTTTCATATTAATTTCTATGTTATGTAGTATTGTATCCCCCTTGCTCACTACCATTCACTTTCCCCCTTAAATAAGGGGGAGAAAACTAGTAGAATTAATTTAGGGGGTTTTTTTATTAATTGCTATACAATCTATTCCATTATAAAAAAAAAAAAAAACGCAAATCTTTTTTTGAGTTTTTTTAAAAATAAAAAAATCAAGTAATATTACTTGATTTTTTCAAAATTTTTATGATACTCTATACTTCTCTTCATGCTCTTTTTTGAGCTCTATTTTTTGTTTTTCTTTTATATTATCCCATTCTTTAGCCTCAAAAGCTGGTCAACCTGAAAGTCTTTCATTAAATTTTATATAACACCTTTCTATTACTTTTTCTTTAGTAATATATCAGTCTTGTTCCAAACTATTTATCAAACATATAAAATCCCAAAAAACATCTCATAATTCATCTTCTAGATAAACTGAATTTTTTTTCTTTATTTCTTGTTTTACTTCCTCTAGCTCTTCCTCTAGTCAATCAATATAGGTACTATAGCCCTCATACCATCCACAACTATCTTTATTATGTAAATAATCTATCCTCTCTCAAGCCAACTTAATTATCTTTTCTATTGTTTTCTCCATAAATTTCTTATTAAAAAATAAGTCTACAAACTATATTATAGCTTATAGACTTATTTTTGCAAGTTTATCTTAATACTTCCTCTTTAATAAAAGCTGAAATTGTTTTATATCAAGATTTTTTGGCTTTATTTTGTATTTTTAGTTTTTCTATTGAAGTTACCCTAAATCTTATGATACTATCTGATTTTTCTTTATGATTTTTCTCTGCCAAAATAAGGTTTGGTAAATCTTTTAGTAAAGATACTATATCTTCATTTAAAAAATCTTGATTTATCTTTGCCTCTTTACAAGTAATATTACTTGTAGTACTATCAATTGGTTCAATATAATAAGAATATTTTTTATTATTTACTTCTATAAAGTTTTTGATTTTCATATTAATTTAAATTAAAGAATTATTTTTTAAAATTTTATGTATTTGTTTTTTATAAAACTCTTTGCATTCATTATTATGTAAAGGTATAATAATGTCAGATTTTAGCTTATTATTTTTAAATTTTATATGACTTCATTTTGCATCTATTTTTAAAAATCATAAATTTATTAATAAAAACTCTAGTTCCCTATATTTTATATTTCAAGACTTTTCTATAAATTTCTTCAATATTTTTTCCTTCTTTGTCATTTTTATTATATTTTATAATAAATAATAATATAGCTACATATTATATATGTAGCTATATTTGTCAAATAAAAAAGGCTCTTTTCTTCTCAACGTGAAAAAATCACCCCCAAAAAATACAAAAGTAACCC